>CAMPAR010000003.1 GCA_946632055.1 uncultured Lachnospiraceae bacterium | reverse complement strand
GGCTTCTATATCCAGTCCGTCCTATACGACATTGATTTTACGGAAAACCCGGCGGATCTGTCGGTCCGAAATGCGCTCATGAAGACGGCGGAGGAAGAGGGCGCGGAGGCGATCCGGGAAAAGCTTCTCAAGATCGACCCGGAAAGCGCCGCCGGCATCGACGGAAACAATGTGAAGCGGATGATCCGCGCGATCGAATACTATGAAATGACCGGAGAGAAAATCTCCGTGCACAACGCCCGGGAACGGGCGAAGGAAAGTCCCTACGACAGTCATTTTTATGTGCTGACCATGGACCGGGAGCGTCTGTATGAGCGGATTGACGCCCGGGTGGACCGCATGATGGAGGCCGGGCTTCTTCAGGAAACGGAGAAGCTGAAGAACTGCGGATGCACGCGGGAAATGACCTCGATGCAGGGACTCGGCTATAAACAGCTGTACCGTTATCTGGAAGGAGAATGCAGCCTTCCGGAGGCGGTCGAAAGTATTAAAATCGAGACGCGGCACTTCGCGAAGCGCCAGCTCACCTGGTTCAGGCGCGAGAAAGCGGTGCGGTGGATCGATGTGGAAAAGGAACAGGCAATTGATGTACTCAGAACTTGGAATCTCGGATAAAGTCCTGCGTCTTTCCGAAGAAACGGAGAGAAAGCTGCAGGAACGCTTCCGGAAAATAGATGAAACCGCCGAATACAACCAGCTGAAGGTGCTGTCGGCGATGCAGAAGAACCGTCTCCAGGAGGGTCACTTCGCGGCGACCACCGGATACGGCTACAATGACAGCGGAAGAGAAGCACTGGAGCAGATTTACGCGGATACCTTCCGTACGGAGGCCGCGCTCGTACGCCCGCAGATCACCTGCGGCACGCATGCGCTTGCGGTCGCCCTTTTTTCCTCGGTGCGTCCGGGAGACGAAATCCTCTCGCCGGTTGGCGCGCCCTATGACACCCTGCAGGAAGTCATCGGCATCCGCCCCTCGAAAGGCTCGCTTGCGGAATGGGGCGTTACATATCGACAAGTGGAGCTCCTTCCGGACGGCGGATTTGACTATGAGGGAATCCGAGCGGCCTTAAAAAGCCGCACGAAGTTCGTGACGATTCAGCGCTCCAAGGGCTATTCAGACCGCCGGACGCTTTCGCCGGAATCGATCGGCGAACTGATCTCGTTCATTAAGGGTATCCGCCCGGATGTGATCTGCATGGTGGACAACTGCTACGGCGAATTCGTGACGGAAAAAGAGCCCTCGGAATTCGGCGCCGATATGATTGTCGGCTCGCTGATCAAGAACCCCGGCGGCGGTCTCGCCCCGGTCGGCGGATACATCTGCGGCACGAAGGAATGCGTCGAGCAGTGCGCCTACCGGCTTTCCGCGCCGGGACTCGGGCAGGAGGTCGGCGCCAATTTAGGTCAGATGCCCGCGCTCCTGCAGGGCTTTTTCCTCGCCCCGACCGTGACGGCGGCGGCGCTGAAAACCGCGGTTTTTGCCGCGAATCTTTATGAAGGGCTGGGCTTTAGCGTCCATCCTTCGGCGTCGGAACCCCGCTACGATATTATCCAGGCGATCCGCCTCGGAACCCCGGAGCGGCTTGTTGCCTTCTGCGGAGGCATTCAGGCCGGCGCGCCGGTCGATTCCTTTGTCACGCCGGAGCCCTGGGACATGCCGGGATACGACGACCCCGTCATCATGGCTTCCGGAAGCTTCGTGTCCGGCTCCTCGATCGAGCTTTCCGCCGACGGGCCGCTTCGCGAGCCCTACAACGTCTATTTCCAGGGCGGGCTCACTTATCCTCACGGGAAATTCGGGATTATGAAATCCCTGCAGTTCCTTCTGGATGAGAACCTTGTCAAGCTGTGAGAAGCGTGATATAATAATAAGACGGTTCTGGCTCCTTTTTGAAAAGGGAAGGAGCAAAATATGTCAACAATCAAAGAGATACCAATGGATTTCAGACCTTATGAAAAGGTGCTGAAGCACGGCGCACGCGCACTGGATGATTCCGAGCTTCTCGCGGTCATCCTGCGTACGGGAACCCGCGGAATGAATTCCGTGGAGCTGGCAAGGAACCTGATCGCCGCGGGCGGCGGAACGCTTTCGGGAATCCGGAAGCTTTCCTACCGCGACCTTCTGAAAATTCAGGGCATCGGTAAAGTGAAGGCCATTCAGATCCTGTGCCTGTGTACGCTGATCATCCGGTTTTCCGCAGCCTACTTTTCGGAGAAGGAGGCTTACGATTCGCCGGAATGGATCGCGAACCGCTATATGGAGGAGCTCCGTTCGGAACCGCAGGAAAAGGTCAAGGTACTGTATCTGAACACCAAACTCGCGCTGATCGCAGAGGACGATCTGACGAAGGGCTCCGCGGAAGCCTCGATGTTTCCGGTCCGGGAGCTTCTGTCGGGCGCCTTCCGCTGCAATGCCTCGCGGCTTCTCGTGCTGCACAATCATCCGAGCGGAGATCCCGAGCCTTCGGAAGAGGACCTTTCGGCGACCCGGCTTCTCTGTGAAGCCGCGAAGCTGTCCGGAATCCGCCTTCTGGATCATATTATCGTGGGCGACCGGCGTTTTATCAGCCTTCGCGATCTGGGAATAATCACATGACGGTTTTTTCTGCTATCAAAACCTTTTTAATGAATCATATCGTAAGCAGGATCACTTCGAGAGTCGTGATCGTGCTTCTTTCTGCTGTCCTGGTGTTTTCGATCCTGTACCATTATTTCATGCGGGACGACGCGGTATCCCCGAGCACGATCCTCGGGGCGGTTGTCGTGCCCTTTCAGGAAGGCGCGAACGAGGTCGGTTCCTTCCTCTACCGGACCGATACGAAGCGCCTCGACCTCAAGGCCGCGCGGGAGAGAGTTTCGGAGCTGGAAAAGGAGAACCTGGAGCTTCGGGAAAAGCTTGACCGGGCGAACGAAGCCATCCTGGAGAACGAGGAGTTCCGCGCGCTTCTACGCGCAAAGGAGCGGCTGGAGAGCTACGAAATGATGGAGGCGAAGATCATCGCGAACGACGGCGTGAATTCCTTCGTCCGCTTTACCATCAACAGGGGGACGATGGACGGCGTGAAACCCGACATGAATGTGATCAATGCCGACGGCCTCGTCGGCATCGTGACGAGTGTCGGGCTGAACTATGCGGTCGTGACTTCGATTATCGAGGACCATTCGAGTGTGAGCGCGATGACGCGCCACGGCCATCAGAACTGCATCGCGGCGGGCGATCTTTCCTCCTCGCAGAAGGGCAGCATGCTGCTCACGAACGCGCTCGCGGATTTCGATCCGGGCACGGACAACGCGCTTGTCACCTCGTCGATTTCCGACAAATATCTGCCCGGACTTCTGATCGGCTACGCCGAGGAGGTGCGGCTGAATTCGGACGGACTGACGAAGAGCGGTACGATTCGGACGGCGGTGGACTTCACATCGCTTGACGAGGTGCTGGTCATTACAACGATGAAGGAAGCCCTTCAGGAAACGGAGGCGGAAGAATGACCGGACTGAAACGCATTCTGGTGACCATGGTGTCACTCAGCCTGATGTCGATTCTGCAGACGCTGGTGCTTCCGCGCATCGGTTTTCTGATTGCGCTGCCGAATCTGCTTCTGATTATCGTCATGGCTTCCGGCTTCCTCTTCGGGAAGGCCTACGGCCTTTTCGTCGGGGTGCTGACGGGGCTTCTCATTGACGTCATCGGTACCGGCACGCCGGGCTTTCACGCGCTGATTCTGATGTGGATCGGCTACGCGGACGGTTTTCTTTCCGAGAAAATGGAATCGGAAATCATCCCCGTGCTGTATCTGATCCTGCTTGCGAATGAAGTGCTGTATCATCTGTATCAGTTTGTTTTCGGCTTCCTGATCGGGGCGAAATTCCCCTTCCTTCCGTATCTCAAGGAAACCGTGATCCCGGAAACGCTTCTCACGCTTGTCGTGTTTCTGCCGATTTACGGACTCCTTCTGTTCATCAGCAAGAGATGGGACCTGAAGATTAATAAAGGAGAGGTAAAAGTTGTCTGAGGGCTTTTTCCAGACGGTCCGTAAGGGCCTTCGAGCATTCTTTTCGAACCGCGTGCTGTGTCTCGGCGTGGTTCTTCTGGCAGCTTCAGCCGTACTGATCGTACGGCTTTTCTCTCTGCAGATCGTTCACAGCGAAGAGTACTCCGAAAGCTACATGAACACGACCAGGAAAGAGGTCACGATCCCCGCCCAGCGCGGAAATATTTATGACCGCAACGGCGTGCTTCTTGCCGGAAACGAGGTCGTGTACAGCATCACGATGACGGACTGGTTCTATTACACCAAGTCCGACGGCGCCTTCAATGAAATGCTGCTCCGGCTGATTCACCTGATCGAGCGATTCGGGGAAGAGCCCGTGCAGACCATTCCCGCCGTCATCGGAGAGGACGGAAAGTACGTTTTCAGCGGTTCGCAGGCCCGGATCCGGACCTTTATTCGCGACGTCTACGGCGCTTCCCGCATCGAAGAGCTGCAGGAAGAAGGGGAGGACCCCTACACCTACGACGCGGAGACGGTTCTTTCCTACCTGATGAAGAACCTCTACAATTTCACGTCCCGCTGGGCCGGCGCTTCGTCGGTCTCCAAGAAAGATGCGCTGAATATCTGCAATATCCGCTATGCGCTTGCCGCAACCGCCTATACCCGTTATATCGAGACCCCGATTGTCGAGAACATCTCGGACGAGCTGCAGGCCGCGGTGCTGGAGAGCCAGGCGGATCTTGTCGGCGTTCATGTGGAACAGGCCTTCCGGCGGGTGTACTACAACAGCGAATGCTTTTCCAGCATTCTCGGCTACGTCGGCTCGATTACGACCGAGGAAATCGACGATCTGAACGCGCTCGGCGGCCATTATGTCCCGGGCGACGTGATCGGCAAGGAAGGAATCGAATCCGCCTATGAGAGCTATCTGCAGGGCGCGAAGGGCAAGAAAATCATCTATGTCAACAGCACCGGAATCACGCTCCACGAGGAAACGATCGAGGAGCCGCAGCAGGGAAACGACGTCTATCTTTCGATCGACGCGGACATAACGCGCGCGGCCTACAATGTGATCGAGCAGCGTCTGTCGGGTATCATCGTCAGCCATCTGTACGAGGGAGACGACTATGATCCGATGGAGGCTTATCAGGAGTCGAATTACCTCCTTCCGATCCGGGACGTCTATTTCCAGATGATCAACAACAATATCCTGTCCATGGCGGATTTTGTCGCGGAGGATGCCTGCGATGCGGAAGTCCGGATGAACGAAATCCTGACGGCGCGGAAAAGCGAGATCATGAGCGGGATGCGGAGCTATCTCGAGAACCGGGAGACGCGGACGCTGAACGACATGGACGAATACTGGCAGGCCTACGTTAATTATCTCTACAGCTACATGGTGCATGAGGAATAC
Organism: uncultured Lachnospiraceae bacterium; assembly: GCA_946632055.1. GTDB lineage: Bacteria > Bacillota > Clostridia > Lachnospirales > Lachnospiraceae > UBA1267. Next base: position 67,927 of record CAMPAR010000003.1, on the reverse strand, counting down.
CTGAATTCTGAGGCGGTTGCCGCCGACGATCCGGTGGTCACCGCGTGGAGAGCGGGAGATGCCGCGTTCCCGGAATTCCTTCTGCATGCGCTTTCCGAGGGCTGGATCAACATGACGCGTTTTTCGGACGAAAACCGCTACAATACCGTGGACGCCTGCTATGAATTCATGACGGAGGCCATGCTTGAAAATCTGGCGGAATCCTTCGGCGATTTCGACAAGCTGATCTACGACGAGCTGATCCATACGAACCGCATTTCCGGCTGCGAGGTGGGACTTGCGATGTTCCGGCAGGGCGTGATCCAGGAGGATCCGGAGTGGATGGAGAAGCTGAAAAACGGCAGCAATGATACGGCCTATGATTTCTTCGCCGCGAAGATCAACTCGATGGAGCTTCTTCCCGGCCAGATCGCGCTGGATCCCTGTTCGGCGGGGCTCGTGCTGACCGATCCGAACAGCGGAAACCTGCTCGCGGTCGTTTCTTATCCGGGCTACGATTCGAACCGTATCAACGATTCCGCCTATTACATGAGCCTTTTGACCGACCAGTCGAGTCCGCTGTATTCCCGGGCCACGCAGACGCGTCTCGCGCCGGGCTCCACCTTCAAGATGGTCACGGCGACGGCCGCGCTCGAGGGCGGTTATCTCAGACCCAATGAGCGCATCAAATGCGAAGGCATTTATGATAAGCTCGATCATCCACGATGCTGGATCTACCGTGCACAGAACGGAGAGCACGGGTATCTTGACCTCGTGCATGCACTCGGACAGTCCTGCAACTGTTTCTTTTATGAATGCGGCTACCGCTTCAGTCTGAACGGGGAAGGACACTACAGTCCGTCGCTCGGTCTTTCGGTCCTCAGACAGTACGCCGAGATGTACGGCTTTGGAAGCCTGACCGGCATCGAAACGACGGAGAATGTTTCCGTGATTTCCGAAGACCTGCCGGTCACCTCCGCGATCGGCCAGGGCACGCACGCCTTTACGACGATTTCGCTCGCACGCTATGTCACGGCGATCGCGTCGGAGGGCAACGTCTATGATTTCAAGCTGCTGCGGCAGATTGTGGACCGGGACGGCAATATTCTTCTGTCCCGTTCGCCCGAGGTCACGAGCACGCTTACGCTCGAGCCGTCGACCTGGGAGCGGATTCACGAAGGCATGTATACGGTCGTTCATGAAGGCGGCTCGAGAGCCGGCGACTTCAACGACCTTCGATACGATTACGCGGCGAAATCCGGCTCCGCTCAGGAAAACCGGAGACGCCCCGAGCACGGCTGGTACGTGTCCTACGGCCCCTACAACGATATCCAGTACGCGATGGCCGTACAGATTCCGAACGGATATTCCTCCGGCAACGCGGCGCTGATCAGCAAAGGCGTCTACGAGTTCCTGGAGGGCGATATTACGCTCGAAGATATTCTCAAGAATTCGGCTTCGTCCGGAGGACTGAACGATACACTCGACTAAGGAGGAATGTAAAGTGGGAGAAATATGCGCGGTAATTTCCGGAAAAGGCGGAACAGGCAGAACGACGGTGACGGCCGGTATCGGCGAGGCGCTCGCGAGAAGGAATGTCAAAACGCTGCTTGTCGATCTGAACTTCCTCATGGATGATCTGCCGGCGCTGTTTCAGGCGGAAAACCGTGTCGCCTACCATCTTCTCGACATTATCGAAGGAAACTGCAAGATCATCCAGGCGATGATTCCCGTGGGGGAGAGCGGCTTTCTGCACCTCCTGCCCGCGTCGTCCGAAAGAGAGCTGAAGCTGATCCCGAAGACCAGCTTCATCAAGCTTCTGGAGATGATGAAGAGCTCCTTTGATTATGTCCTCATCGACACGCCCGCCGGCTTCTCCGACGGCACGGACTATGCGCTTGCGGCCGCGGATTCGGCCATTCTCGTGACGACCGCGGACCGGATTTCGGTGCGGGATACGGGCAAAATTCTGAAGCATCCGGGCTTTAACGGCGTCCATGAATGCTTCATTGTGAACCGCTTTGAGAAACGGCTCCTGAAGGAGGGCGCGGTGCTGTCTCCGGAGAAAATTGCCGAAGAAACCGGGATTCCCGTCCTCGGACTGATCCCGGAGGACGAAGAGCTGCTCCTTTCATCGGGAGAGGGGCTGCTTCCCGATTCGAAGCGCGCGGTCTCAGTGAAAAGCTTCGACAATATCGCCGGGCGTCTTCTCGGCGAAGAAATCCCGATCAGTCTGAAACGATAAGGAATGTGAAAAGTGGCAGGAAAATACGGAAATTTGAATGAATCCAGATTTCGGGCGCGGGATATTAATTTCCGGCTGATTTTCTATGTGATTGTTCTCTGCGTCATCGGCATCCTCGTCGTGCATTCCGCGACGGCGAACGAGGTCACGCAGACGATCGTCTCCACGACGGCGAAGCAGGTGCTCGGCGTCGGGATCGGACTCATCGTCATGCTGGTGCTCGCCTTTGTCGATTACCGGAAGATTATTAAGTACTCCTGGATTTTTGTCCTGATTTCCATCGCAAGCCTGGTTTACGTGCGCTTTTTCACGCGCGCGATTTACGGCGCCCACCGCTGGATCTACGTGCCGTTTTTCGGAACCATCCAGCCCTCGGAATTTTCAAAGCCGGCGCTCCTCGTGTTCCTGGCCTTCATCCTTTACAAGATCAGGGACCGCATCAACAAGGTTTACATGCTGCTGCTGTATTTCGCGGCCGCGGCTCCGGTCCTCGTGCTGGTTCTCATGGAGCCGGACCTTTCGACGAGTATCGTGCTGATCCTCATGATGGTCTCGCTTCTGTTCCTTGCGGATATCAATTATACCTGGATTCTCGGCGTCATGGCAGCCCTGATTCCGGTCGTCGCCGTGTTTTTCATCGCGGTATACCAGGAAGGACAGCCGCTCCTCTGGAAGCTTTTCGAGGAGCATCAGGTCAACCGGATCAATGCCTTTTTCTTCCCGGACCGCTTCCCGGCGCTGACCTATCAGCAGAACAATTCCGTCATGGCCATCGGCTCCGGCGGACTGTTCGGAAAAGGGCTGAATTCCTCCTCACTGGAATCCGTCAAGAACGGACAGTTCCTTTCGGAGGAGCAGTGCGACTTTATTTTCGCCGTGGTGGGAGAGGAGCTCGGCTTTATCGGGGCGGTAGCCGTCATCGTGCTGATTGCACTCATCGTAACGGAGTGCTTCCGGATGGCGAGAAAGTGTCAGGACGAGGCCGGAAGGGTGATCGCCGGCGGCGTCGGCGCGGCGCTCGGATTCCAGAGCTTTATCAACATCGCGGTGTCGCTTCTGCTGATCCCGAATACCGGCATTCCGCTGCCTTTTGTCAGCGCCGGCATGAGTTCTCTCTTAAGCTCCTTTATGATGCTCGGGCTCGCGCTGTCCGTCGGGCTGCGCGGCAGACTGAAGAAGAGGGTGTTTTACTGATGAAATTTCTGAAAGCTGCCATCATTTTCATACTGCTTTTGTCGCTTGCCGCTTTCTCCGGGTGCAAAAAGGAGGAAACGCCCTCCGATTACGAGCGCGAAATCCTGAGCCGCATCACGGACGGCATCGGCATCGAGACGCGGCTTCCAGCCTTCAGCCGGGATCTCTGCATCATCGATCCGGAAGTGCATTATGACGAGGAGCGGATCCTCGCGAAATACGCGGGTCTGTTCAACGAGACGGAGCATGAGGTCGTTTACGCGAAGAACGCTTCCGCGCGGATTTATCCCGCGAGCATGACAAAGACCATGACCGCGCTTCTTACGGTGGAAAACTGCCCGGATCTTTCCGTCATGGTTCCCGTGACGGAGGAGGCGCTTTCGGGTCTTGCGGAAAACAGCTCGCTTGCGGGACTTTCCGCGGGGGAATCGATGAGCGTACAGGATCTTCTTGCCGGGCTTCTCATTCCTTCCGGCAATGACGCCGCGAATGTGCTCGCAATCCATGTGGGAGGAAGCATTGAAGGCTTTGTGGAGATGATGAACCGGCGCGCGGTCGAGCTTGGAATGCTGAACACGCATTTTGCGAACGCAAACGGCCTGCACGACCGGAATCACTACACATCGGTCTACGATCTGTACCTCCTGATGCGGCAGTTTACCGCGCATCGGGAGCTGACGGAACTTGCTTCCTCGAAGGAAGCGACCGGCGCGGCGCTTCTTCCGGACGGCAGCTACGAAATGCGCGCCTGGCGCTCCACAAACTCCATTTCACTCGGATATACGGCGCTTCCCGAAGGGGTGACGCTTCTTGCGGCAAAGACCGGCTATACGGTTTCCGCCGGCAGATGCCTGGTGCTCGCGGTCAGCGGTCCGGACAAAAATCTGTATATAGCAGTCATAGCGAATGCGGCGTCCCACGACGCCCTGTATGAGCAGACGGTCGATCTGCTCTCGATGATTACGGAAGGAACCCATGGCGAAGGAGACTGAGAAAAAAATCATCAAACATCCGAACCGGCTTCCGATCACCTTTGTCGGCGTGGTATTCGGCCTGATTCTCGTGTACCTTGTGGTGCAGGGGATTCTTTTCCTTGTGCGAAACAGCATCCGGGCCTATAATATCGGGGCTGCGGATTCCGACCGCGCGGCCGGAACCTACCGCGGGATGATCCTGAGGACGGAGCACCTGTACAGCGCGGACGGGGCGGGCTACGTGAGCTACTATGCCTCCGGCGGCGAACGCCTGAAGGCCGGAACCCTGGTGCTCACGACCGACGAGAACGGGGGACTGGAGGAGCGCCTGCACCTTCTTTACAGCGGGAAAGACGTTTTAAGCCGCGAGAGCCTCCGTAAAATCCGCGAAGCCATCACGGACGCGGAGGAGTACTATGACCCGATTAACTTCGAATCGGCCAAATTCGTGCAGACCTCGGTCCGGGCGGCGGTTCTGAACCGGCTTCTCGGAAACGGCTCTGAAAGCGTGGAGAATATTCTGCCGGAGGGAACCTTTACCGAGCAGCGGACGGCCGAGAGCGGCTTCTTTCTCCTCTGGGAGGACGGATATGAAGGAAAAAGCGTGTCGGAGCTGACAAACGCGGATTTCGATCCGGAGCATGAATCCGGGTACCGCCTGCATGTCAGCGGCGAAGAGGTGAAGGCCGGGGATTTTGTCTACAAAATTGCCCCCGACAATATGTTCACGATCGTTTTCCCGCTGAAGGAAACCGATATCGACCGCTTCAGCCAGAAGAAAGCCTTAAGTATCCGCCTCGCGGACGGAACCGAGCTTCGCGGCGCGTTTTCCATCCGGGAAATGGCGGACCGGACGCAGGCCGGCGTCCTGAGCTTCCAGAAGTACGGCGGGAATTATCTGGATTCTCGCTTTGTCGATTTCCAGATTCTCGATTCCGAGGTGACGGGCTACAAGATTCCGGAGTCGGCCGTCGTCCGGAAGAGCTTCTTCGTGGTGGACCGCTCCTTTATCACGACGGGCGGAAACAGCAGCCAGAACGGGCTTCTTGCCGAAACCGAGGAAGGCACCGTGTTCATTCCGGCGACGGTCTATATCCGCCGGGAGAATGAGGATTCCTTTATTATCGGCGACGAGAACACGGCCTACGTCTACAGCAGCGAGCTTTCGGCCGGCATGACGGTGATCAGTACGGACGAGAACGCGCCGAAGAGCCGGGACACGCTCGGTGTGACGACTGTCGTCGAGGGCGTTTACCAGATCAACCAGGGCTACTGCATTTTCAAGCCGGTGCTCCGGATCGCGAACTCTCTCGACACATCCTATACGGTGATCGCTTCCGGCATGCGCTATGGGCTGCAGCCCTACGATAGGATTCTTCTTGACGGAAGCGCGGTGAATGAAAATGACTTTATCTTTGATTAAGAGAAAGAAGGACTTCGGATGTCGGTAACAGAGAATTTAAAAGAGGTGGAAAGACGCGTGGAGGAGGCGCTTCGCCGCGCCGGACGCCCCGCGGGATCGGTGACGGTGCTGGCCGTGAGTAAGACGAAGCCTGTCGAAATGATCCGGGAGCTCTTGGATGCCGGACACCTTGATTTCGGCGAAAACTATGTGCAGGAGCTGAAGGAAAAGGCGGATGCCCTGCCGGAAGCGCGCTTCCATATGATCGGGCATCTGCAGCGGAACAAGGTGAAGACGACGGTCGGACGGGCCGTCATGATTCATTCCGTGGATTCCGTGCGGCTCGCGGAGGAGATCTCGAAGGAGTCCGTAAAGAAGGGGCTCGTTTCGGAAATCCTTCTCGAAATCAACGGCGGAAACGAGGAAAGCAAATTCGGCTTTGATTTTTCGGAAGCAGAAGAGGCCTGCCGCCAGATCAGCCCCCTTCCGGGCGTGCATGTCGCGGGACTGATGTGCGTCGCTCCCTATGTGGAGGACCCGGAAAAAAACCGCCCGATTTTCCGAAAAATGTTTCAATTAGCTGTTGACATTGCAAATAAAAACATTGATAATATCAGTATGAAAGTGTTGTCCATGGGGATGACCGGAGATTTTGAAACCGCAGTGGAAGAGGGCGCCACGATCGTGCGTGTCGGAACCGCGGTTTTCGGGGAAAGAAATTACAGGAGAGCTTGAAAATGGGTGTAGTAGACAACTTTTTGAAGAAAATGAAGATGGTCAACGAAGAAGACGACTACGACGATTACGATGACTATGACGACTATGACGACGAAGAGGAAGAACTCCCGAAAAAGAAAGCCGACAAGCCGAAAAAGTCCCGGGTAAAAGACCGCAGTCTCGATGACGACGACCTGGATGATTACGATGATTTCGAGGAGAAGGTATCCGCGCCGCCGAAGAAAGAGCCCGCGGAGCGCAAATCCTCGGTGAAGAAATCTTCCTACACGCAGAGCTCCTATGCTTCTTCCGGTTCTTCCTACAGCCAGCAGCGGCAGAACGTCGTCGGCATGAACCGTTCGTCCGGCACGGAGGTCTGCATGGTGATGCCGAAGAGCTTTGACGACGCGAACACCATCGCGGAGCTTCTTCTGGACCGGAAGGCCGTGGTGCTGAACCTCGAGGGCATCGACATGTCCGCGGCGCAGCGCATCATCGACTTTGCGTCCGGCGCCTGCTATACGGTCGGCGGCAATCTGCAGAAAATCAGCCGGAAGATTTTCATCGTCGTCCCGCAGGATATGAACCTGTCCGGCGATTTTGACGAGCTGATGGGCGACATGGTGGATTTAAGCTCGCTGTCCGGCGGAATCTGAAAGAACGAAGGTTTTTCAGAAATTCAATCCGACAGGGAGTTTTATGAAGCATAAAGCAGTAAAATATATCGTTTTTGTTCTGGGAGCCGCGCTCCTGGTATTTGTGGACCGCCTGAGTAAACTTTGGGCGGTCCGTACGCTGATGGGGAAAGCGGCCATTGAAGTCTGGCCGGGCGTCTTCGAACTGCATTATCTCGAGAATTACGGGATGGCCTTCGGACTGCTCCAGAATCAGCAGATTTTCTTTTATATCGCGACGGCCCTCATCATGGCGGCTGTCGTGTATCTTCTGTACCGGACGCCGCCGACGCCGCGCTTCGCGCCGATGATCGCGGTCCTGACCCTGATGACGGGCGGCGCCGTCGGCAATCTGATCGACCGGGCCTCCACGAAGTATGTGGTGGATTTCCTGTATTTCAAACTGATCAATTTTCCGATTTTCAATGTAGCCGACTGTTTCGTGACGCTGAGTTCGATCGCGCTCTTCATCCTGCTTCTTTTTGTGTATAAGGACGAGGAATTTACCCGCGTGTACGGATTTAAAAAGAAAAACCGGGAGGAGAAGGAACTTGGCGGAGAATGAGCTTAGGGAAGAACGGGAAGAGCTTCTCGTCGCCGGCCCGGAGGACCGGGATTTCCGCATCGATCTGTGGCTCTCGGAGATGTTTCCGGATAAGAGCCGCTCTTTTTTCCAGAAGCTTCTGAAGGAAAGCGCGGTGACGGTGAACGGTTCTTCTGTCAGGCCTTCGTATCTTCTGAGAGAAGAGGACCGGGTGCTCGTTTGCTTCCCGGAGCCGGAGCTTCTTGAAATCCGCCCGGAAAATATTCCGCTCGATATCGTCTATGAGGACGAGGACGTGATCCTCGTGAATAAGCCGAAGGGCATGGTGGTGCATCCGGCGGCGGGGCACTATTCGGGAACGCTGGTCAACGCGCTCCTGTATCACTGCCGGGATCTTTCCGGCATCAACGGGGTGCTTCGGCCGGGCATCGTGCACCGGATCGACCGGGACACGACCGGGATCCTGATTGCCTGCAAGAATGACGCCGCGCATCTGTCGATTTCCTCGCAGCTTGCGGCGCATACGAATACCCGGGCCTACCACGCGATCGTGTGCGGCAATCTCCGGGAGGACGAGGGAACGGTGGACGCGCCGCTTGGCCGGGATAAGAAGGACCGGAAGAAGATGGCGATTGACTATGCGGGCGGAAAGAAAGCAGTCACGCATTACCGCGTTCTCGAGCGCTTCGGGGAGTATACCTTCATCGAGTGCCGGCTTGAAACCGGCCGGACGCACCAGATCCGCGTTCATATGGCGTCTCTCAAACACCCGCTTCTCGGGGACAGCGTCTACGGCTCCGGAAAGAGCCGTTTTGCGACGGAAGGGCAGTGCCTGCACGCGTATCTTTTCGGCTTTGTCCATCCGAGAACCGGCGAAAAGATGGAGTTTTCCGTGCCGGATCCGCCATATTTTGAAAAAATCCTGAATTCCCTCAGAAATCATTGAAGTTTTAAAAAATCTTTGTTATAATAACGGTGTCCTGGGGTGTACGACTTTCCCGCTATTTTGAACCTACATGACATAATACGGGACTCCTATATCTCATGGCGGATGTCAGGCCTCATTCTTATCAGTGGAAGGCAGAAACCATGTTGCGGAAACCCACCTGGCGATCAGCTGGGAGTCAATTTGCGGGATAACGGCACATCCGGGACATTTATGCGCTCTTTTTAAGAAGAGCCGACGCCGGATTCCTTCCCGAAAAAGGAAACTGAAGGTGTGAAAGGATCCGTGAGCATAGAAACGGGCAGGCAGTGGTTCTCCTGCTCTTTTTGCCATGAGTAAGGGATCCTATTTGTGATCAGAATGAAGAAGTCTATGGATAAGGAGTCATGAAAAACATGCGGTACGAACCGAAGAAAATCGAAGCTAAATGGCAGAAAATCTGGGAAGACGAAAAAGCGTTTGCGGCAAAGGATGATTATACGCTTCCAAAATTTTACGCGCTTGTGGAATTCCCGTACCCCTCGGGACAGGGACTGCATGTCGGTCATCCCCGTCCCTATACCGCCCTTGACATTGTGGCGAGAAAGCGCCGGATGCAGCACTACAACGTGCTTTATCCGATGGGCTGGGACGCGTTCGGCCTTCCGACGGAGAACTATGCGATCAAGAATCATATCCATCCGAAGATCGTGACCGCGAACAACGTCCGCCGCTTCAAGGAGCAGCTGCAGTCGCTCGGCTATTCCTTTGACTGGGACCGGGAGATCAATACGACGGATCCCTCCTATTATCACTGGACGCAGTGGATCTTCCTGAAGCTTTTCAAGGCGGGACTGGCCTATAAGGCGGAGATGCCGATCAACTGGTGTCCTTCCTGCAAATGCGGCCTCGCGAACGAAGAGGTCGTAAACGGCTGCTGCGAGCGCTGCGGCACGGAAGTCATCCGCCGCGTGAAGTCGCAGTGGATGCTGAAGATCACCGACTATGCCGAGAAGCTGATCGAAGGCCTTCAGGACGTCGATTACATGGAGAAGATCAAGACTTCCCAGATCAACTGGATCGGAAAGTCCACCGGCGCGGAAGCGGAGTTCAAGCTGGCCGGCAAGGAAGAAACGCTGAAGATCTACACCACGCGTCCCGATACGATGTTCGGCGCGACCTATATGGTTATTTCGCCGGAGCATCCCTATATCGAGCGTTTTAAGGACGATATCGAGAATTACGACGAGCTCGTGGCCTACCGCGAGGAATCCGCGAAGAAGAGCGAATTCGAGCGTACGGAGCTTGTAAAGGACAAGACCGGCGTGGAGATCAAGGGACTCCGTGCGATCAATCCGGTAAACGGACAGGAGATTCCGATCTGGATTTCCGACTATGTGCTGATGACCTACGGCACCGGCGCCATCATGGCGGTTCCGGCGCACGACGAGCGTGACTGGGACTTCGCGAAGAAGTTCGGCCTCCCGATCGTCGAGGTGGTTTCCGGCGGCAACGTGGAAGAAGCCGCCTATACGAATACGCAGACCGGTACGATGGTGAATTCCGGCTTCTTAAACGGCCTCGAGGTCGAAGAAGCGAAGAAGAAGATCACCGAGTGGATGGAAGAGAACGGCGTCGGAACGCCGAAGACGAACTACAAGCTGCGTGACTGGGTCTTCTCCCGCCAGCGCTACTGGGGGGAGCCGATCCCGATTATCCACTGCGAGAAATGCGGCTTCGTGCCGCTGGACGAGTCGGAGCTTCCGCTGATCCTGCCGGACGTGGAATCCTACGAGCCGACGGACAACGGCGAGTCGCCGATCGCGAAGATGACCGACTGGGTGAACGTCACCTGCCCCTGCTGCGGCGGCCCCGCAAAGCGCGAGACCGACACCATGCCCCAGTGGGCCGGCTCTTCCTGGTATTTCCTCCGCTACACGGATCCGAAATGCGATACCGGCATTGCGAGTCCCGAAGCGCTGAAGTACTGGATGCCGGTGGACTGGTACAACGGCGGAATGGAGCACACGACCCTGCACCTTCTGTATTCCCGCTTCTGGAACCGCTTCCTGTATGATCAGGGCGCCGTTCCGGTGAAGGAGCCCTATAAGAAGAGAACTTCCCACGGCATGATCCTCGGCGAAAACGGCGAGAAGATGTCGAAGTCCCGCGGAAACGTCGTCAACCCCGACGATATCGTGAATGAATTCGGAGCCGACACGCTTCGTACTTACGAGATGTTCATCGGCGCCTTCGAGCTTTCCGCCGCCTGGTCTCAGGAAGGCGTCCGCGGATGCCGGAAGTTCCTGGAGCGCGTCTGGAAGCTGCAGGACATGATGACGGAGGAAGAGGGCTATTCGAAAGCGCTTGAAACCAGAATGCATCAGACCATCAAGAAGGTCAGCTCGGATTTTGAAAATCTGAAATTCAACACGGCCATCGCCGCCATGATGTCCATGGTCAACGATTTCTACCGGGTCGGCTCGGTGACGAAGGGCGAGCTTCGGACGATTCTCCAGCTCCTGAACCCCGTCGCGCCGCACATGACCGAGGAAATCTGGGAGTCTCTTGGCAGCACGACGCGGATTTATCAGTCCGACTGGCCGGAATATGAGGAGGCAAAGACGGTCGAGGACCGGATCGAAATCGGCATACAGGTAAACGGCAAAGTCCGCGGCACAGTGCGGATCGCACGGGATTCCGATCGGGAAACCGCCATTTCGGCCGCGAAGGACGCGCTCGGTGACCGCCTGCAGGGCACGATTGTCAAAGAGATCTATGTTCCCGGCAGGATTGTCAACCTCGTTGTAAAATAACACCCTGTTCCCAACAAGGCCTTACGGAAGGAATACTTCATGAAGAAAGAAAAAGAGAACGCGGAAGTACAGGAAGAACTGAAGGACGAGAAGAAGAAAGCGGCTTCTCCGAAGAAAAGCCCGAAGAAGAAGGCGGAGAGCGGCCTTCTTCGGGGGAACCCGAAGGCTTCCGATGCGGAGATCGATGATCTTCTGGACGACGAGCTGATTTCCGACGATTATACGGAAGACTCGGACGGAAAGGCGAACGTCATTCCGGATTCCTCCGAGAAGAATTCGCTGACGCCGGAGATGCTGGAAAAGCTCGTGGAATACGGACGCGCGCATAATTCGGTTCTGGAAATTGACGATATCAACAATTTCTTCAAGGGCGTACCGCTGACGCCGGATCAGGTGGATCATATCATCACCTATCTGGAGCACAAGAAGATCGATGTGCTGAGGATCATGAGCGATGATCTTCTGCTGGACGTGGACCTTCTCGACGACGACCTTCTCGACGGCGACGGAGACGAAACGGAAGACATCAATCTGTCGAATCTGGATATTCTGGAGGGCGTCGGTACAGGAGACCCCGTGCGCATGTACCTGAAGGAAATCGGCACGGTGCCGCTTCTTTCCGCCGATGAGGAGATTGAACTCGCGAAGAAGAAGGCGGACGGCGACGAGGCCGCGAAGCAGCGTCTGATCGAAGCGAACCTCCGTCTTGTCGTCAGCATCGCGAAGCGCTATACGGGACGGGGCATGAGCTTCCTTGATCTGGTGCAGGAAGGAAACCTCGGTCTGATCAAGGGCGTCGAGAAATTTGACTACACGAAGGGCTACAAGCTTTCCACCTACGCCACCTGGTGGATCCGTCAGTCCGTGACGCGTGCGCTCGCGGATCAGGCGCGTACGATCCGTGTGCCGGTTCATATGGTGGAAACGATCAACAAGATGTCCAAGATGCAGAGAAAGCTCACGCTGGAGCTCGGCTACGAGCCCTCGGTTTCGGAGCTTGCGAAGGCGCTGGATCTCTCGGAGTCCAAGGTCATGGAGATCATGCAGATCGCGCGCGAGCCTGCGTCTCTTGAGACCCCGATCGGTGAAGAGGACGATTCGAACCTCGGCGATTTCGTAGCGGACACCAATACCGTGACGCCCGAAGTCAACGTGGAAAACGTCATGCTCCGCGAGGAAATCGACAATCTTCTCGGCGATCTGAAGGACCGCGAGCGTCAGGTCATCATTCTGCGCTTCGGACTTCTCGACGGTCATCCTCGCACCCTGGAGGAAGTCGGCCGCGAATTCAACGTGACGAGAGAGCGTATCCGCCAGATTGAGGCGAAGGCGCTGAGAAAGCTGAGAAACCCGGTCCGTTCAAAGCGGATCCGCGATTTCCTGCAGTAAGATCGACAACCGAGAATTGTTAAGTGAAGTGTATTACTGCCCGAACGGAGAATCCTTTCGGGCGGTTTTCAGGTAAATCCGTGTATTTGTTAAAGGAGCTTGAGAGATGCTGACAGTCAGACGGGCAGAAGAAAAAGACATTCCCGGAGTCCTCGGACTTTTGTCGGAGGTGCTGGAAATCCACGCCGGGATCCGGCCGGACATTTTCGTGCCCGGAACGACGAAATACACAGAAGATGAACTCGCTGAAATGTTCCGGGACGATGAGAGGCCGGTCTATGTGGCGGCGGAGGAAGACGGCCGGGTGCTCGGCTACGCCTTCTGTGTGATCGAAAGGCAGCCGGATGCGGCTTTTATGGTCCCCTTTGAATCCTTTTATATCGATGATCTCTGCGTGGAGGCTTCCGCGAGGAAGCGCGGCATCGGCGCGATGCTCTTCCGGCATGTGAAGGAAGAGGCGATAAAGCGCGGCTTCTATGAGATTACGCTGAATGTCTGGGAAGGAAACGATGCTGCGAGACGCTTCTACGAGAGCATGGGCATGAAGCCGAAGAAAACGCAGATGGAGCTGGTTTTATGAGAAACTATCAGAAAGAGCTGGAGGGGATCATCGAAGAACTGGACGGCCGCGTACCGCGGCTTCTTCTGCATGCCTGCTGCGCGCCCTGTTCTTCCTATGTGATCGAAACCCTTTCCCGTTATTTTGATATTACGGTGGATTACTACAATCCGAATATTTCGCCGGAAGAGGAGTACCGAAAAAGAGCGGCCGAAATCCTCCGGCTGACGGAAGAGATGCAGACGGAGCATCCGGTGCGGGTCCTGATCCGAGAGTATGATCCGGAAGCGTTCCGGGAGGCCGTGCGTGGTCTCGAGCGGGAGCCGGAGGGCGGAAAGCGCTGTGAAGCCTGCTTCCGGCTGCGGCTTCAGGAAGCTGCCCGGACAGCGAAAGAAGGCGGATACGACTATTTCACGACGACGCTGACGATCAGTCCCTTAAAGAACGCAGCGCTCCTGAACGAAATCGGAGAAGAGCTTGCCAAAGAGTATGGAATCAAATTCCTGCCCTCGGATTTCAAGAAGCGCGGCGGCTATCAGCGCTCCATCGAGCTTTCGAAGGAGTATGAGCTGTACCGGCAGGATTTCTGCGGCTGCGTCTACTCGAGAAGAAAGGATTACTGCCCGGAGGGCGGCATCCGGATTCCGAAGAGCTGCGAACGCACGGCAGTTACGATCGATCTCGACGCCGTGAGACATAATGTGGAGTCCATACTGGCGCTGAAGAAGCGCAGAGAAGGCTTCATGGCGGTTGTCAAGGCGGACGGCTACGGACACGGCGCGGTGGAAATCGCGAAGGAAATCCAGGACCTTGTCTGGGGATTTGCGGCGGCGGCGCCGGAGGAAGCGCTGGAGCTTTTAAGACACGGCATCACGCGTCCCGTGCTGCTTCTCGGAAGAGTGCCGGACGGCCGGATCCGGGAGCTGGTGAACGCGGGCGTGCGGATCCCGGTGTTTGAAGTCGAACAGGCGAGGAAAATCTCCGAAATCGCGGAGGATTCAGGAAAGAATGCGCTGATCCACATCAAAGTCGATACCGGCATGCACCGGATCGGACTTCCGGCGGACGAAGAAGGGCTTCAGGAAGCTCTGAAGATCGCCTCGCTTCCGGGTCTTGAAGCGGAAGGGGTATTCACGCATCTCGCGACGGCCGACATGGTCGAAAACGAGCCCGCGAAGAAGCAGATTGAGGATTTCAGAGCTTTCGTCGCGGCGCTTCGGAAGGCGGGACATGCGGTGCCCTTAAGCCACTACGCGAACAGCGCGGCTTCGATCCTCTTTGACTGCGGGGACTCCGCACTGCTTCGCGTCGGCGTGGCGCTTTACGGGATGAATCCTTCCGGCGAATGCGACTACAGCGCCGCGGATCTTCGTCCGGCGCTTTCCTGGGACTCGGAAATCACCTATGTGAAAACGCTTCCCGCCGGCGTGCCGGTGAGCTATGGCGGAACCTTTGTGACGGAACGGGAAATGCGGATCGCGACCGTTTCCGTCGGCTATGCGGACGGATATCCGCGCTCGCTTTCGAACAGCGGGGAAGTGCTTCTTTCAGGAAAACGCTGCCGGATCCTCGGACGGGTTTGCATGGACCAGCTGATGATCGATGTCTCCGCGGTTCCGGAAGCTATGCAGGGCATGCGCGTCACTTTAGTCGGACGGGACGGAGATGACGAAATCACGATGGAGGAGCTCGGAAATCTTTCCGGAAGGTTCAATTACGAGCTCGCCTGCGATATCTCCAAGCGCGTGCCGAGAATTTACCGGAAGAACGGGCGGGCGGTTTCCGTGCACGACTGGTTTGAGACCTGACAGACCGAATAATTTGCAACTGTTCTGCTCCCCATTCGAAATGCTTCGCATTTCTCATGTCGGAGGTCAGAGACGCTTCGTCTCTAGACCTCCGAGGATAAAATCGTCAATAATCAGTCTGGAACACATGTTTTCCTTCCGTGATTTTTGACGGTTTTATCCTGGAGCTGAACAGAAAAAAATAATGCTTGACATTTTCGGCAAATATGCTATGATGTACGGGTATGTTTACATTAAAACGAACGTGTCTCCGGTTTTAATGTAATGGGATGATCCGGGAACCCTCTACCCCGCGGCGCCCAAACTAAATATACGGAGGTGCCAAAGTGGCAAATATTAAATCTGCTAAAAAGCGTGTAATCGTAACTGCAACCAAGACTGAGAGAAACAAAGCCATCAAGTCGAGAGTGAAGACTTATGTGAAGAAGGTATATGCGGCCATCGAGTCCGGTGACAAGGCTGCCGCAAAGGAAGCCTTCCGGGCCGCTGAAGTGGAGCTTTCCAAAGCCGCTTCCAAGGGTGTCTGCCATAAGAATACTTCCAGCAGAAAGATCGGACGCCTGGCAAAAGCAGTAGATGCTATGGCATAAGGAAACATGTGAAGGACCCCGGCTGTCTTCGGCACGGGGTCTTTTTCAGTTTACCGGGGTGAATTTTCATGAAGCATTTAATCGCTAGGATCGATCCCGGATCGATTGCGGAAGAACTCGAAATCGAAGCCGGCGACTACGTGCTCGCGGTCGATGACCAGGAGATCGAGGATGTATTTGACTGGCGGACGCTGACGGGCGACGAGGAATTTGTGCTTCTGATTGAAAAAAAGAACGGCGAGGAGTGGGAGCTGGAGATCGAAAAGGATCCTTATGAGGACCTTGGCATCGTCTTTGCCAGCGATCTCATGAGCGATTACCGGCGCTGCTCAAACGCCTGTATTTTCTGCTTTATCGATCAGATGCCGCCCGGTATGCGGGAAACGCTGTATTTCAAGGATGATGACTCGCGTCTGTCCTTCCTTCAGGGCAATTATATCACCCTGACGAATATGCAGGAAAAGGACGTGGAGCGCATAATCCGTTATCATATGGAGCCGATGAACATCTCGGTTCACACGACGGAGCCGGAGCTTCGCTGCAGCATGCTGAAGAACCGCTTCGCCGGGAAATGCCTCCGGTATCTTGACCGGTTCTATGAGGCGGGCTTGAGGATGAATATGCAGATCGTCCTCTGCAGGGGCGTGAACGACGGAGCGCATCTCGAGCGTACGCTGTCGGACCTGTACCGCTATGTTCCGGTGCTGGAATCGCTGTCCGTCGTGCCGGTGGGCTTAACGCGCTACCGCGAGGGCCTGTATCCTCTGGAGCCTTTTTCGCCGGAGGAGTGCCGGAGCGTCATCGAAACCGTAGAAAAGTGGCAGAAAAAGGCCTATCGGGAGCACGGCATGCATTTCGTCCACGCGAGCGACGAATTCTATGTCACCGCGGGACTCGAAGTGCCGGAAGAGGAACGCTACGACGGCTATCTGCAGATTGAGAACGGGGTCGGCATGGTGCGTTCGCTTTACGAAGAAGCGAAGACGGTGCTTTCGGAGCTTGATGCCGACGGTGTGAAACGCTCCGTGACCTTTGCGACCGGCCGGATGGCCGCTCCGATGCTCGAATATGTGCGCGGCCTTGCGGACCATAAGTTTCCGGGGCATGACAACCGCATCATCGGAATCCGCAACGACTTTTTCGGCGAGCTGATTACGGTCGCCGGCCTCGTGACGGGGCAGGACCTGATCGCCCAGCTTGAGGGGCGGGATCTCGGGGATCTTCTCGTGATTCCCGGCTGCATGCTGCGATCCGGGGAGGACGTTTTCCTCGACGACGTTCATCTTTCGGAAGTGACAGAAAAGCTGAAGACGCCGGTTGCCGTCCTAAGAAATGGCGGCGGACCGCTCGTTCGGGTAATGCTCGGCATGGAAACGCCGGAGGATTTTGACACCACGCACGGAGAATACGAACTGAAGAGTCTGTCCGGAGAGCCGGTTTACCGCGGAAAAAACCCCGAGAAGGCATCCGGATCAGAGGACAAGACAGAAGGATGAAATCAATATGAAACCAACCGTAGCCATTGTCGGCCGGCCGAATGTGGGAAAATCCACGCTGTTCAACGCGCTTGCCGGCGATAATATTGCGATTGTTCAGGATACGCCGGGGGTCACCCGCGACCGGATCTATGCGGACTCGGTCTGGCTGAACCGGAGCTTTACGCTGATCGACACCGGCGGCATCGAGCCGGAATCGAAGGACATCATTCTCTCGCAGATGCGGGAGCAGGCGGAGATCGCGATTTCCACCGCGGACGTCATCATCTTCATGGTGGACTGTCGGCAGGGACTCGTGGATACCGACGGAAAGGTGGCGGATATGCTGCGCCGTTCCGGGAAGCCGCTGGTTCTGTGCGTCAACAAGGTGGACAATTTCGAGACGCAGATGTCTGACGTCTACGAATTCTACAATCTCGGGATCGGCGACCCGATTCCGGTCAGCGCCGTGAGTAAGAAGAACCTCGGCGACCTTTTAGACGCCGTGACCGAAGCTTTCCCCGAGGAAACGGAAGAGGAAGCGGAAGACGACCGCCCGAGAATCGCGATTATCGGCAAGCCGAACGTCGGAAAGTCTTCGCTCATCAACAAGCTTGCGGGAGAGGACCGCGTCATCGTATCGGAAATCGCCGGCACGACGCGCGACGCCATCGATACGGAAATCCGCTATAATCATAAGGATTACGTGTTTATCGATACGGCGGGACTGAGAAGAAAGAGCAAGATCAAAGAGGAAATCGAACGCTATTCGATTATCCGGGCCGTGACGGCCGTGGAGCGCGCCGACGTCGTCCTGATGATGATCGACGCTTCCGAGGGCGTGACGGAGCAGGACGCGAAGGTCGCCGGCATCGCGCATGAGCGCGGCAAGGGCGTGATCATTGTCGTCAATAAATGGGACCTTGTGGAAAAGGACGACAAGACGATCTACCGCTTCACCGAAAAGGTGCGGGAAACCCTGTCCTTCATGCCTTATGCCGAGATCCTGTTCATTTCCGCGAAGACCGGACAGCGCCTCGGGCGGATTTTCGAGGTGATCGACATGGTCATTGAGAACCGGAGCCTTCGCATCGCGACGGGCGTCCTGAACGAGATCATTTCGGAGGCGGTCGTAATGCAGCAGCCGCCCTCGGATAAGGGCAAGCGCCTGAAGATCTTCTACGCGACCGAGGTCAGCGTGAAGCCGCCGACCTTCGTGATCTTCGTCAATAATAAAGAGCTGATGCATTTTTCCTACACGCGTTACCTGGAAAACAAAATCCGGGAGGCTTTCGGCTTCCGCGGGACGCCCTTGAAGTTTATCACGCGGGAACGGAACGACCGGGAATAAAAAAGGAGTGAAACAAGATATGCTGAGACTTTTGTTTATACCGTTTGGCTATCTTTTCGGCCTTTTTCAGACAGGACATTTTTACGGAAAACTGGTACACAGAGACCTGCATAAAGAAGGATCCGGAAATACCGGCGCGACGAACGCGCTACGCGTTCTCGGCGTCAAGGGCGGGCTGATCGTCTTTTTCTTCGACGCGCTGAAGGCCTTTATCCCCTGCTTTATCGTGAAGATGGTGTTTAAGGACGATCCGATGAAATACATCTATCTGATGTATACGGCGATCGGCGTCGTGCTCGGAAACGACTATCCCTTCTACCTGAAATTCAAGGGCGGAAAGGGCGTCGCGGCCTGCTTCGGATGGTTCCTCGCGCTCGACTGGCGGATGGCGCTTCTCGGGATCAGCCTCTTCTTTATCCTGGCCTTTTCCACGCGCTATGTGTCGATTTCGTCGATTTCGGCGGCGCTTTTCGTCGTAGTCCTGACCCCGATTTTCGTTCACTTCGGATGGCTTCCGGTGCAGACGAATTTCGCTGAACTGATGATTCTGATCTGTATTGCCCAGACGATTCTCGTGATCCGGCACTGGGAAAACCTGAAGCGTCTCGCGAACGGGACGGAGAATCGTTTCGGCAAAAAGAAAAAGGAGTGACTGGCATACTGTGAGCAACGCAATATTCGGAACCAGAATACTGGATGAAGTGAAAAAACAGGTCGTCGGAAAGGACGCGACCCTCGGACTGATCCTCGCGGCGCTTCTGTCGGGCGGACACGTGCTGATTGACGATATTCCCGGCGTCGGCAAAACGACGATGGCTGTGGCTTTTGAAAAGGCCATGGGGCTTTCGGGACAGCGCATGCAGTTCACGCCGGACGTCCTGCCTTCGGACATCATCGGCTTCAGCGTCTATGACAAGGAAACCGGACATATGAATTTCCGCGAAGGCGCCGTTTTCTGCAACCTGTTCCTCGCGGACGAAATCAACCGCACCTCGCCCAAGACGCAGGCGGCTCTTCTGGAGTGCATGGAGGAGCATCAGGTGACGGTGGACGGCAGAACGCACCGCCTTCCGGATCCCTTCTTCGTCATCGCCACACAGAACCCCACGGGCTCCGTCGGCACGCAGAAGCTTCCGGAGTCGGAGATCGACCGCTTCCTGATCTCGGTATCCATGGGTTATCCGACGCTCGAAGAGGAGCGGGAAATCCTGAAGCGCAAGAACCAGAGCGCGGGAGAGGTGCAGCGGGTGACAGACCGCACGGTTATCCTCACCATGCAGCAGGAGGTGCGCGAGATCTTTGTCCATGACGCGGTCGGCGACTATATGGTGCGGCTCGTCCAGGCGACGAGAACGAATCCGTATGTGGAGCTTGGCGGCAGTCCCCGCGCTACGGTGGCCCTGCAGCAGATGAGCATGGCCTACGCGTATCTGTCCGGCCGGAACTATGTGCTTCCGGAGGACGCGGCCGCGGTATTCATCCCGGTCATGAACCACAGAATCCAGCTGAACCGCCGGGCGCGGCTCGACAAGGTGACGGGGGAAGACGTGCTGAACCAGGTGCTGAAGAAAGAAAAACGTCCGACCGAGCGCCGGAGACAGGAGTAAGATGCTGCTGTTTCTGTATCTCGCATTCAGTATATTCATGCTTCACAGCGCACTGATGTCGGGGAGCAGGATTTTCGCGATTTTCGCGATCTTCCTGCTTCTCGTACCGGTGTGCCTTTTTGTGTTGCTTCTCGTACAGCGGCATCTGACGAGGGTGGACTTTGCGCTCGAAGGCGCTGAGCTTCTGATTGTGATCGAAAAAGGCGGAATTCTGCCGCTTTCCGGCCTGAAGTACACCGTGTCCTTCACCTACGACCAGAGCGGAGAGGGGGCGGTGATCAAAAATACCGCGGCCTCCCTGAAGGGGCATACGGAAATCGTGCTGTACCCGGAGCTTCTGTACACCGGGTCCGGCGTCTTTGAGCTGAAGAAATGCACGGTCAGCGACTACGCGGGCTTTTTCAGGCTGCCGCTGATCCCGAAAAACCGGCCCCGCAGCATTCCGGTTGATCTTCTCCCGGAGGAGAAGGAGGCGCTTCTCGAGCCCTCGGGCGATCCGGGCAGGAATTATATGTCCGAATACACCAAGACCGTCCAGCAGCCGGGAGACGACGCTTCCGAAACCTTCGACGTGCGCGAATACCGCTCCGGCGACCGGATTTCGAGGATGCACTGGAAGCTGACGGCGAAGCGCGAGGCGCCGATGATCCGCGAGTTTTCCCGCGAGGACAACGCCCGCTTCCTCTTTGTTCCGGACTTCGGCGAGCGTACGCAGGAGAATTTCGATCACATCGTCAATAACTATTTCAATCTGGCGGCGTCGCTTCCCGAGGAGGAGAGCGCGCATGTCCTGATGTTTGAGGATCCGGAGGGGGATCTTACGGAAATTCCGGTCGAGGACGCGCGTGAGCTCGAAAAAGCCATTCTCGTGCTCTTTACGGCTTTCCAGCGGGATTCTTACCCTCAGATGGATTCAGGCGCGGAAAAGGGCCGTTTTACGCCTCACAGTGCCGAAGAAAACCTGGAGGAGTATCACCGCCGCTTCGGCGCGCGCCGGTTCATCCGGGAATTTATCGTGACGGACGAGGAGCTTTCCGTTCTCGCAGAAAGGTGGAACGAAGATGAAGATTAAAGATCTTTTCCGGAAAAAAGCCGGAGCTTCTTCGCTTCCGGTTTTTGACGGGGTATCGGAAATCCGCGCGGGAGAGCAGATGAAGATTCCGAGAAAGACGGCGCTGATCCTCGACATCCTTCTCGAGCTTCTGGTCTCCGTGCTTTCCGGCTGGAGCTTCGTGCATGTCTTCACTTCAGCCTTCGGGCTCTCGGTGAACGAGCTTCTGTTCCTTCCGGTGATCCTCGCCGTATCCTTCGTGGTGCTTCTCATCGCGCGGGACAAGAAGATCGGCGTGTTTCTGTTTGCGGCCATGATTGGGACGGCGGTCGTCCTCGCGATTATCCGCCTGCAGGACCTTGTGGCGGAATGCACGGGTATTTATGACCGTCTCGTGCAGTCTTTTGACGAAGCTTACCACACGAGCACGAATATCCATTACACGGTGGCGCCGGATCACGACGTGACCTTTATCATGATGATTTTTGCCGTCCTGCCGATCTGGCAGACCGGCTACAGCTACGGAAGGAACATTCCGCCGTTTATTGCGACGGCCTTCCTTCTGATTCCGCCGGTGCTTGCGGCGGTCTGCCTGAAGCCCCCGCATCTCTTCCCGGCCTCCGTGCTCGTTTTCTGCATCCTGCTGCAGTTTGTGCTGTGCCGGAGCGAGTGCCTGTCGGAGATGCACGAAATGTCGCGCTCCGTGCAGCTTCGGATCCGCTTTTTCCTTTCGGCAGCCGCGGTGCTTGTCGTCCTTTTCCTGACGGTGTTTTCGGCCTTTGCTGTTTTTCCGGCGATCCGGAAGCCCTTTGAAAAGGCCTCCGACGTCTACGCGAAGAGCAGCATTTCGGATCTTCTCGCGAAAATCAAGGGAAATCCCTTCGACATTTCGAAGCCCGGCATGAGCGGCGGAGATTTCTCGAATGTGGGCTCGGTCGTACGGAACGAAAAAACGATCCTGCGCGTGGAATTTGAAAACAACAGCACGCAGCCGGTGTATCTTCGCGGCTTCTCCGGCGACCGTTATACGGGCGAAGCCTGGGAAGTCAGTGAATCGGGCGAGCTTCAAAGCTGGATGCCCGAGGAGATCCGCTTTACGGACGTCTATTCCGGAAGGATCGATGCGAAGGACGAGAATTTCCGCAATCCGTATCTCTACCTTCCGGCGCTCTACGCGGGATCCTTCCTGCACAGTGCGGGTGATTACAATGTCCTGTCCATCCGGGAGACGGATGACCGGGATGATTACGTGTATCTGCCTTATTTCGTAACGGGCGGAGAGAGCAGCGGCCTTTCGAATGCTTCGTTCGTCTCGGATCTCTATATGGAGCTTCACGGACGGGAGCAGACCTATTTCCAGACGGTTTCCTATCCCTCCCTGCATGATGCGATAACGATGTCGACTTCGCGCCAGTATCTTTTAGGACTGACGCAGCCCTCCGGAACGCCGCTCTCCGGGTACGAGGAGCCGGCGGTCATGACGGAGCTTCTGAATAACCGCTACCAGATTCCGGTGACGCTGGAGGAGCTGATGGCGAAGCCCTATACCGAGTATGTCTTTCAGGACAGTGAGGGGAAGGAAATCCACATGCGGCTGAAGGAGGCCTGCGTGACCTCCTACGAAGGCGCGGCGGTGCGGAATCACCTGGATTCCGGCGCGACGGCGCGGGTAAAGGACCTTGCCTCGGAGCTCGCCTCGGAGTTTCAGATCGACGTGAACGCACGCGAGTACGAAAAGGCCGTGAACGCGGTGCAGCAGTACCTGTGGTCGCAGAAGGAATATTCCCTGAACCCGGGGCCTGCGGAGGAGGGCGCGGACTTTGTCGAGGACTTCCTGTTTACGAAGGACTCCGGCTACTGCGTGCATTTCGCCTCTGCGGGAACCGTGCTTCTTCGGGAGCTCGGAATTCCCTGCCGCTACTGCGAGGGGTATCTCGTGTCTCCCGCGATGGGCGGGGAAGCCGTGGAGATTTCGGATAAGGACGCGCATGCCTGGACCGAGGTATTCATTCCGGGCTTCGGCTGGTATCCGGTGGAGATGACGCTGAGCACCGAGGATCCCGACCGGATGCAGGAGAGCTCATTCACGCTCGAAAGCCCGGAGACTTCGGAGTCGGAGATCGACGCCTCGGTATCCGAGGATCCGTCCGCCGAAATCGACGCGGAGTCCATGGAATCCGGCGGAAGCGGCGAGATGCCGGAAACGACGGAGAACGCCGGGAACCCGGAGAATCCTTCGGACAATCCGCCCGATGGCCCGGGACAGGAGCCCGTGAAGGAGCCCTTTAAGCTTCCGGACTGGTTCTTCCCGGTGCTGATTTCCGTACTCGCGGCGGCAGTACTCATCGCGGGAATTCTGTACCTCCGGTATCACATCGTCCCGTACGAGAAGCTGCAGAAGGAGGACGGAAAAACGACCTGCCGCAGAATCTATGACAGAATCCGCCGGCAGGCCGGTAAGAATGGTCTGAAATTTACGCCGGACTCCTCGGCGGAGCGGCTTTTCGAGCTGTATCCCGAGATTCCGAAGGAAGACTTAAGTGAGATGCAGCGGATTATCAAGGAAGCCTGCTACCGGAAGGAGGATGTGGCGGAAGAGGATTGCAGGACGCTCTATGACATCTATTCGGAGCGCCTTCTCATGAGAGATCCGTTTGTCCGTAAGCCATCGCCGCATTCCGATAGCGCGGATCATACGTGACGTCGGCGGCGAACCAGTCCGGCGGAGTAAAGCGCTCGGCTTCCTCGACGGAGGGGAATTCAACCTCTGCGAGGATCAGGCCGTCCATACAGCCGGAGAAGAGGTCGAGCTCGATCGTATAGCTTCCGAAGGGGATTTTATAGCGGCGCTTCGTGATGATCCGCCCGTCGGCTTTTTCGAGGAGGTGGAGATAGGCCTCGCGGCTTAAGGGAAGCTCGTATTCCTCGTGAGAGAGAATGCCTTCGCCCTTGACGGTCAGGATATACCGGTCGTCGGATTTACGGATCCGGACGACCGGTTTTTCGTTGAGATAAGCCTGCTCGATTTCGTGATACGGGAAGCTGGAAAGATCGGGCAGGGCGCTGATCAGAAATTTGCGTTCGATTTCCATAAGTCGTCCCTTTCTGTTTCCAAATTCAGTGACCGGAAGCATCCGTTCCGGTTCTATTATAACAGCCGCGCGGAGAATGTCAAAAATATTTTCAAAGAGTTGCATTTGAAGCAGTTTCATGGTAAAATCTTTTTCATCATATACTCCATGGAGCGCTTTATTTGGAGGAAACCATGACCGAACCTGCGACACTCTACAAACTGATGATTCTCTATATGCTGAAAAAAGTGAATTTTCCGCTTTCGAATCCGCAGCTGTGGACTTTTTTCGAGCAGAAAGGATATACCAATTTCTTTACCTTTTCGAATACGGTTTCCGAGCTTCTCGAAGCCAATCTGATGCGTCAGGACGAAGTGCGCTCCGTCCAGCGCTATGAGCTGACGCGGGAAGGAGAGGAAGCGCTGTATTATTTCAAGCGCGACATTCCGGAGGGCGTGAAGGAGGATATGGACCGCTTCATCAGCGAGAACAAATTCCAGCTCCGCAATGAAACCGGCGTGGTCGCGGATTACCGGAAAACCGACCAGTTTGACTGGAGGGTGCACTGCGAGGTGAGGGAAGGAAATTCCGTCGTCTTCGAAATCAACCTGACGGTTCCGACCGATGATCTCGCCCGCGTGATCGCCGGACACTGGAAGGAGAATGCCCAGTCGGTCTATGCGGACGTCATGAATCGTTTAATGTAAAAAGTGCTTGCAATTCCTATGGGGTTGTGGTAAGATATCAAAGTTGCTAACAAGCGCTGTTCGGAAACCAGCGTAAATAAAAGAGGTGATTAAAATGAGAGAAGGAATCCATCCGAAGTATTACGAGTGCAAGGTGACCTGCAACTGCGGCAATACTTTTGTGACCGGCTCTACAAAGCCGGAGATCCACGTTGAAACATGCTCCAAGTGCCATCCGTTCTATACCGGACAGCAGAGAGCAGTGTCTGCCCGCGGCCGTATCGAACGCTTCAACAAGAAGTACGGCGTCGGCAACAACTAGGATTTTTAAAAAGCAGCCACGGAGGTTTTTCGGCCTTCGTGGCTGCTTTTGTTTGTAAAGAACTTACTTGAAAGACATCTAGACAGGAGCTTTGAATCTATGAAATTTTCCGGTATCGGCGGTCAGGCCGTTCTTGAAGGCATCATGATGAAGAACGGTCAGGACTACGCCGTCGCGGTCAGGAAGCCCGACGGTCAGATTGAGGTCAAAAAGGATCGTCATGAAGCTTTTTCCGACAAACACAAGTGGGCGAAATGGCCCTTTATCCGCGGGATTTTCGCCTTTATTGATTCCCTTGTCCTCGGCATGGGGACGCTGACCTGGTCCGCTTCTTTCGCGGAAGAGGAGCCGGGGAAGGAGGCTTCCGGGAAGAAGAACGAGGGCGGCCTCTCGAAGGCCGAGACGACGATCACGGTGCTCGTGGCCGTCGTGCTTGCGATCGGCGTCTTTGTCGTCCTTCCGACCTTCCTCTCGAATCTTCTGAAGCGCTGGATCGATTCCATGACGCTGATCGCGGTTCTCGAGGGGCTGATCCGCCTCGTGATCTTCATCGCCTATGTTTCGGCGATTTCGCTGATGAAGGACATCCGGCGCGTCTATATGTATCACGGCTCCGAGCATAAATGCATCAACTGCATCGAGTCCGGGCTTCCGCTGACGGTGGAGAACGTGATGAAGAGCTCCAAGGAGCACCGGCGCTGCGGCACCTCCTTCATGCTCTTCGTCATGCTGATCTCGATCATCCTGTTCATCTTTGTGCGCGTGGAATTTCTGCCGCTTCGGATGCTGTCGAGAATCGCGCTGATTCCGGTCGTTGCAGGGCTGTCCTACGAGCTTCTGAGGCTGAACGGGCGATTTGACAACAAACTCACCTGGATTCTTTCGCGGCCCGGCATGTGGATGCAGGCGCTGACCACGCGCGAGCCCACAGAAGACATGGCGGAGGTCGCCATCCAGGCGGTGGAATCGGTCTTTGACTGGAGAAAATTCCTGGAGGAGAACTTCCGGTGACCGTGCGGGAAGCCGTCCTTCGGGGAGAAAAGCGCCTCACGGACGCCGGGATTGAGGAAGCCGGAAACGACTCGAAGGAGCTGATGCTCTTCCTGAAGAGCTGGAGCTATCAGGAATATGTGGAAGCGCTTCTCGGAAGCCGCAAAAATGACAGCGCTCAGGCGTCTTATCTGAGCCCCGAAGAGGAAAGCGCCTATGAAGAACTGATCTTAAGACGCGCGGAGCGGGTCCCGCTTCAGCTCATCACGGGAACCGCTTACTTCTATGGATACGCCTTTCACGTGGACGGGCACGTCCTGATTCCGCGCTATGATACGGAAACCCTCGTGCATGCCGTACTCTCGGAAAACTCCGCGGGAGGGGAAGGCGGCGCGTCTTCCGTTCTTGACCTCTGCACCGGCTCCGGCTGTATCGCCGCGGTCCTGAAGATGGAGGGCGGATACCCGGAAGTCGAGGCCTCGGATATTGACGGGGAGGCGCTGAAGACGGCGAAGGAAAACGCCGCCGCGCTCGGCGCTAAGATCCGTTTTTATGAAGGCGATCTTTTTCAGGCGCTTCCGGAAGGAAAGAAGTACGATCTCATCGTCTCCAATCCGCCTTATATCGCGGAAACGGAGCGCGTGATGCTGGAACCCGAGGTTCTTCGCAGCGACCCGGAAAAGGCGCTTTTCGGCGGCCCTGACGGGCTTTCGTTTTATCGGCGCATTATTCCGGAGGCCGCGAGGTACCTGAAGGCGAAGGGAAAGCTCTATCTTGAAATCGGCTGCACGCAAGGGGAGGAAGTCGCGCGGATGCTGAAGGACGCAGGCTTTGATGAGATTCGCGTCTATCGGGATCTCGCCGGAAAAGACCGCGCGGTGCGGGGCGTTCTGATCTGACAGATCGAAGGAAAGCAAAATGTTTGATAAACTGGAAGATATACTGAGACATTACGAAGAAATATCCGCGGAGCTCCTCGAACCCTCCGCGGCTTCCGACCAGAAGCGGTATCTCAAGCTCATGAAGGAGCAGGCGGATCTTGCGCCGGTTGTCGAGGCCTATCAGAAGTATAAGAAGGCTTCAGAAAACCTCGAAGACGCGAAAAGCATGCTGGCGGAAGAAAAGGACGAGGAAATGCGCGGCATGCTGAAGGAGGAGATTTCCGCGGCGGAAGAAGAGAAGGAACGGCTGTCGGGAGAGCTTCGGATCCTGCTCCTTCCGAAGGATCCGAACGACGACAAGAACATCTTCATCGAGGTCCGCGCCGGCGCGGGCGGAGAAGAGGCGGCCCTTTTTGCCGCGGATATATACCGCATGTACACTCACTATGCGGAGAAAAACCACTGGAAGGTCGAGACGATGGATTTCAATGAATCCGGAATCGGAGGCTTCTCCAAGATCGTGGGCATGATCAGCGGGAAAGGCGCTTATTCGAAGCTGAAATACGAGTCCGGCGTGCACCGCGTCCAGCGGATTCCGAAGACCGAATCCGGCGGACGGATTCATACCTCCACCTGTACGGTCGCGATCATGCCGGAAGCGGAGGACGTGGACGTCAAAATCGATATGAACGATGTGAAATTCGACGTGTTCCGGGCCTCCGGAAACGGCGGACAGTGCGTCAATACCACGGATTCCGCGGTTCGGCTCACGCATATCCCGACCGGCATCGTGATTTCCTGTCAGGATGAAAAATCCCAGCTGAAGAATAAGGACAAGGCGCTGAAGGTGCTGCGCGCGCGGCTCTATGATCTCGAGCTTCAGAAAAAGCAGCAGTCGGAGGCCGCGGCGAGACGCTCCCAGATCGGGACGGGCGACCGCTCGGAGAAAATCCGCACCTATAATTTCCCGCAGGGAAGGGTAACGGATCACCGCATCAATCTGAGCCTGTACCGGATCGACAGCATCATGGACGGAGATCTTTCGGAGCTCATCGACAGTCTGATCGCGGGCGACCAGGCGGCGAAGCTTTCGCAGGAGAGCTGAGAATAAAATCTGAAAAACAATCAGGCGGCAGGTGTTTTAAGCCTGCCGCCCTTTTTTGGAAAGGAGTATTCTCATGAAAGAAAATGGTCGTGATTTAATGCTTCAATTCTTCCCGCCACGAAAGATCTCCGCGGTACAGAGCGGCTATTAAGCATTCTGCCGTCGGAATATTCGTGGCAACCGGAATGGAATAGAAGTCGCAGAGGCGGATCAGTGCGTTGTGATCCGCGGGTTCGTGGAAATTGTCAAGTGATACACGTTCAAAGGTGAAGAGAAGATCAATCTCTTCGTTCATAATCGCCGTTTCCAGCTGGCGATCGCCTCCGAGGCCGCCTGCCAGAAGTTCCACCACATTCAGACCTGTCGCGAGACGGATGTGCTGAGCCGTTGCCTGTGTTGCAATCAGCCGGTAGCCTTCAAGAATATGTTTGTATGCAATACAGAAATTCTCAAGAAGCATCTTTTTCTCGTTGTCTGCATGTAATCCAATAGTAAGCATCGACAAAATGTCTCCTTTACTGTCTGATTCGTCATGCACATCAGAATTCTATACATGATCCCATCTTATATTTTTGATAATTCTATCACAAAGTGTGATTTTACACAATACCTAAATAATTACCAAAATATTCTTGATCTGTTGTACAAATCGATTAAACGAGCTGCTCCCACAGTGTGTATTTTTGATCTAATAGACAAGACAAGCTGTCCCTGTCCCGTGATAATTCGATCAATTTTTCGCTGTCTGTCGCGTTTTCCGGGAGGACGAGCGCCTCATCGATCGCGCGGATCCGGTCCTCGATGTTTGCAATTTCATCCTCCAGCTTCTTCAGATCATTTTCCGCCTTGCGCTTTTTCGCTTCTTCGGCTTTTTTCTGCATGAAAAGCTGCCGTCCGTCGCCGGAATGCGACTCCTCCTCCTTTCGGTCCGCATCCGCAAGCGCGTGCATCTCGTCACGCTTCTCGAGATAGTAGTCGTAATTCCCGAGGTAGCTTAAGAATTTTCCGTGATACAGCTCCAGAATCCTCGTGGCGGTCGCGTTGATGAAATAGCGGTCGTGGGAGACGTAAAGAAGCGTCCCTTCGTAGGAAACGAGCGCGTTCTCGAGAATTTCCTTACTGGTCATGTCAAGATGGTTCGTCGGCTCGTCGAGAATCAGGAAGTTGACGTCGGAGAGCATGATTTTCGCGAGGGACAGCCGCCCCTGCTCGCCGCCGGAGAGATCGCCGACCAGCTTGTAGACATCGTCGCCGGTGAAGAGGAAGGCTGCCAGCATATTGCGGATGTCGGTATTGTTCATCAGCGGATAGTCGTCGGAGATTTCATTGAAAAGTGTTTTTTCGGGAGAGAGCGTCTGGTGCTCCTGATCGAAGTATCCGATAAAGACCTTCGAACCGGTCTCGATTTCGCCGCCGTCCATTTCCTCCGAACCCATGATCATCTTGAGAAGCGTGGACTTCCCGGTTCCGTTGTCGCCGATGACGGCCACGCGTTCGCCGCGGCGGATTTCAATGTCCGCGTTTTCAAAGAGAACCCGGCCGCCGAAGCCCTTCGTGAGCCCCCGGATGGAGAGCACGTCATTGCCGGAGAGCACGTTCGGGACGAGACGGAGCTTCATCTCGCTGTCTTCCTCCATGGGCTTTTCCACGCGCTCGACCTTCGCGAGCAGTTTTTCGCGGCTCTTCGCCTTGACATAATATTCTTCGGTGTTGTATCTCTTGAAGCGCTCGATGATTTCCTCCTGCCGGCGGATTTCCCGCTGCTGTTTTTCGTATTCCCGAAGCTTCGCCTCCCAGACAGCCTTCTTCTTCGCGGTGAAATCCGTATAATTGCCGCTGTAGACATAGCAGATGCCGCGTTCGAGGTCGATCACCTTCGTAACGAGCCGGTCGAGGAAATAGCGGTCGTGGGAGATGACGAAGACCGCGCCGGGGTAGTTCTGCAGATAGTTTTCAAGCCAGGAGGTGGCGTTGATGTCGAGATGGTTTGTCGGCTCGTCAAGAAGCAGAAGATCCGGCTTCACAAGGAGCAGTTTTCCGAGCGCGACGCGGGTTTTCTCGCCGCCGGAGAGCGCGCTGACAGGCAGACGGAATTCGCTTTCGGTAAAGCCGAGGCCCTTTAAGACGCCCGTTACTTCGCTTTCAAGTGCGTATCCGTTCTCCTGGTCGAAGCGCTCCTGCATGCGGCTGTGGCGCTCGACGAGGGCGTTAAGCGCGCTTCCCTCCGAGGCGGCGATTTCGGCCTCGAGCGCGCGCATTCCCTTCTCAAGATCGAGAAGATCCTGACGGATGCTCATCACTTCGTCGAAAATGGCGGCGTCCGTCTCGAGCTCCGTATGCTGAGAGAGATACCCCATGCTTTTATCCTTCGCGAAAACAACTTCGCCGCTGTCCGGCTCGAGGGCGCCGGTAATCAGCCGGAAAAGCGTCGTCTTTCCGGCTCCGTTGTTTCCGACGAGAGCGGCCCGCTCCCGGTCCTCGATATGAAAAGCCGCGTCCCGGATGATCTCGTCATCCGCAAACGCTTTGGTAATATGGCTGAGAGCAAGTATCATCGTCCAAAAAACCTCCGAAAGCCCATTCTAACCGATTTTCCCTTTTCTGACAAGCCCTTTTAAGGGCCTCCTGATTTCCGGATTCCTCCCGTTTTTCGGGGTCAGACGGCGGCAAGGAGCGCGTGAAGATAGGAGGGCAGGAAGTCCGCCCGGTCCTCGAGTTGGTGCCAGCTCTCCCGCGCGCGGTATTCCGGGTAAAACAGAGGAAAACCGGAGTCCGGAACGGATGGCAGGAAAACGCCGGACATGCGGGCGAAAGCCGTGGATGCGGACGCCGGGACCCGGACGCTCTTATCCACGAAGGACGCGAGCTTCTTATGGATGGCGTAGCCCTCCTCGGTCAGGTAATAATAGTTCTTATAGTCCGGATAGAAATATTTCAGCTCCCCTTCAAAGAGCCGGATGCGGAATTCGATCCGGCAGTCTTCAAAATGCAGGCGGATTTCCTCGCTGAATTCGTAGTCCACGGGGCGGGGGAAGGCAAAGGGAAACTTCGCGAATACCTCAAGCTTCTGCCCGTCCTTCGTGCGGCCGGCGTCCTCGATCGTGAAGGGTGCACGAAGCGCGTCCTCGTAGGAGAGCGCCGGAAGGATGGAGGGCATGCCCTTGATGTCCTCCTCGTTATGGAGGAGAAGAAAACGCTCCGCGGCCGGATCCGGATTCCGGCAGTAATTCTCATAGACCTCGATGAGTTCGCCGCCGGTATACCGGTCCTCGCGCCCGAGGCCCAAAAACTGCTCGATGGATTTCTGTTTGAAATTCGGGACCGGAAGGAGCGCGCGCTTTTTCCTGAGATGCTTCAGGATGTCGAAGCTTTCCATCTGTAAGAGCGGAGAAGCAAGCCCGTACTGGGCCGCGCAGTCCGTAAGATAGCGAAGGTCGAAGGTCTCTCCGTTGAAGGAGACGAGCGTCGTGAAGCCGGAAGCGAATTCGAAGAAGCTCCGGAGCACCGTCTGTTCGTCGGAAAGGGACTCCGAGAACCACTGACGGAGCATAAAACGGCCGTTTTCCACATTCACGGTTCCGATGAGATAGAGGCAGGAACTCCGGGCGGAAAGGCCGGTCGTCTCGATATCGAAGAAGAGAAGCTTCCCGGGATCACCGATCGCGGACAGGGGATATTCAAATTGCGGGCAGAATTCTTTACAGATCGTTTTCATGGCTGAAAGTATAGCATGATTTCGGGCAGGATACAAGGGCGCCCTGCGAAAAGTCTCTTGTGGAAACTGAACATATGTGCTACAATATGATCTCATCAGGGTCAGCGGCCTTCTGCTGAGACAAGCTTGCTTGTCGGCAGGAGAAAGGCCTGATGACCCGCCCACATGGAGCACGAAGCGGGGATTTATCCTCGCGGGAGTGCGGAATGTGGGAGGAGCGTGGGAGCACGCAGTGCATAACGCTCCGGAGATTGTCTTCTGAGCCTGGTAAGATATTGGAAAGAAAAGAGGACTGCCGCATAATGATTGCATTTGTAAAGGGAACCATCGAAGAAATCCGCGACGGAAGCGTGACTGTCGACGCCGGAGCCATCGGGTACGAGGTGAACGTGCCGGGCTCGGTGCTTGAAAGCGTGAGGATCGGCGCGGAAGTCAAATTATACACCTATCTGAATGTGCGTGAGGATGAAATGAGCCTGTTCGGCTTTCTCACCCGGGACTCCCTTGAAATGTTCCGGCTCCTCATCACCGTGAACGGAATCGGCCCGAAGGGCGCTATCGGGATTCTCTCGGCGCTGTCGCCCTCGGACCTTCGCTTCGCGATCCTCGCAGGGGACTCGAAGGCGCTTTCCCGCGCGCCGGGCATCGGGCAGAAGACCGCGCAGCGGATCGCCATGGAGCTGAAGGACAAGGTCTCTTTAAGCGACGGCCTGGATCATCTGAACGACGATATCCGCCCGGCTTCCGCGCTTTCCGATGCGGAAACCACCGCAAAAAACGACGCGCTGATTGCGCTTACCGAGCTCGGCTTCAGCTCTTCAGACGCGCTGAAGGCCATTTCAAGGGTTGATATCAGCGGACGAACGGCGGAGGAGATCCTGAAGGACGCCCTGAAGGGACTCGGGCGATAAAGAATAAAGAGCAGGGAAGATTATGAATCGCAGAATCATTACGACGGATGAGACCCTCGAGGATATTCCGGTTGAAAATTCGCTCCGGCCGCAGAAACTGGCGCAGTACATCGGTCAGGAGCGGCTGAAGGAAACTCTGAAAATCTATATTGACGCGGCAAGAGAGCGGGGAGAGGCGCTGGACCACGTGCTTCTCTACGGCCCTCCCGGACTCGGAAAAACGACGCTTGCGGGCATCATCGCGAATGAGATGGGCACGAACATGAAGATCACTTCCGGGCCCGCGATTGAAAAGCCCGGCGAGCTTGCGGCGATCCTGAACAATCTGCAGGAAAACGACGTGCTCTTCATCGATGAAATCCACCGCCTGAACCGGCAGGTGGAGGAAGTGCTGTATCCCGCGATGGAGGATTTCGCGATCGATATCGTAATCGGAAAAGGCCCGACGGCGCGTTCGATCCGGCTCGACCTGCCGCATTTCACCCTGGTCGGCGCCACGACCCGCGCCGGACTTCTGACGGCGCCCTTAAGGGACCGCTTCGGCATCCTTCACCGGATGGACTTCTATACCGTCGGCGAACTGCACGAAATCGTCATGCGTTCCTCCGAGGTGCTGGGCGTCGAAATCGACGAAGAGGCGTCATATGAACTTGCGCGCCGCTCCCGCGGAACGCCGCGTCTTGCGAACCGCTTCCTGAAACGGGTCCGCGACTACGCGCAGGTTCGGGGCGACGGGCGCATCACGACGAAAATCACGAATCAGGCGCTGGATATGCTGGACGTGGACAAGCTCGGACTCGATCAGGGCGACCGCCGCATCCTGACGCTCATGATCGAAAAATTCGGCGGCGGGCCGGTGGGACTCGATACGCTCGCGGCGGCTCTTTCCGAGGACGCCGGGACGCTGGAGGATGTTTACGAACCCTATCTTCTGCAGAACGGCTTTATCGTCCGGACGCCTAAGGGTCGCGTCGTCACCGATCACGCCTATCGCCATCTGGGGATTGAACATGAAGAAATCAGTTGAACTTCTCGCGCCGGCCGGGTCGTTTCAGGTCATGAAGGCCTGCATCTCGGCCGGCGCGGATGCTGTCTATATGGGGCTTTCGCGTTTCAGCGCGAGAGCCTTTGCCGATAACGCGGAGACCGGGGACTACGCCGAGGCCATCCGCTATGCGCATCTGCACGGAAAAAAGCTGTACCTCACGCTGAATACGCTTCTGAAGGAGCGGGAAATCGAGTCGGAAATCCGCCCGCTTCTCGACCCCCTGTATGCGGAGGGACTGGACGGAATCATCGTGCAGGACCTCGGCCTCATGGAGCTCCTTCGGGAGGAGTATCCGCTTCTTCCCCTGCACGTCAGCACGCAGGCCGCGGTCACGGGACCGGGCGCGGCGCTGATCCTGAAAGAGGCCGGCGCGAAGCGCGTTGTGCCCGCGCGGGAGCTGAAGCTTTCCGAAATCCGGAGAATCAAGGAAGAAAGCGGGCTTGAGGTGGAGTGCTTTATCCACGGCGCACTCTGTTATTCCTATTCCGGGCAGTGCCTCTTCAGCTCGATCGTCGGCGGCCGCTCGGGAAACCGGGGGCGCTGCGCGCAGAGCTGCCGCATGAATTATGTGCTCTATGACGAAAACGGGAAGCGGCTGAATCCGAAATCGCAGGAATACCTGCTGAGCCTGAAGGACCTGAATACGCTTTCCAGCCTCCCGGAGCTCGTGGACGCCGGCGCAGATTCCCTGAAAATCGAGGGCCGCATGAAGAAGGCGGAGTACGCGGCAGGTGTGACGGCCGTCTACAGGAAATATCTCGACCGCTGTCTTTCCCTGATTGAAAAGTACGGAACCACCGATCCGGAAGTAATTCACCGGGAAGGTTACCGGACGGAGCAAAGCGATGAAAAGAAGCTTTTCGATCTCTTCAACCGCTGCGGCTTCACGGACGGATACCTGAAGCGCGAAAACGGGAAGGAAATGGTGACGCTGAACGCGCCGTCCTTCCGGGAAGAGAACGAAGCCCTGACGGAGGAAATCCGAGAAAAATACATCCGAAAGGAACACGAAACCCCGCTCGAAATTCACTACCGTTTCGCAGAAGGAGAGAAGGGCGTATTGAGTCTTTCCGCTTCCCTCGACGGACGGGAATTCACAAGCCGGACGGAATCGGATTTCACCGCGGAAAAAGCTTCCTCACGCCCGGCCGAAACGAGCGAGGTGGAAAAACAGCTGAAAAAGCTTGGCGGAACCGGCTTTACGGCGATTCGCACGGAAGGGAGCCTTGAAGGCGATCTCTTCCTTCCGGTATCGCAGCTGAACGCGCTCCGAAGAGAAGCGGTCTCCGCGCTGTCGGAGACGATTTTGCAGTCGTATCGAAGAAGCCTTCCGGAGGATCGGAGCGGGAAGATCCTGAAGCGCGAAGAAAGGAAGAACGGAGCGCTTTCACTCCGAATCCTCGTTTCGACCGCTTCGCAGCTTGACGCCGCGCTTTCTTCGCGGGCCGGGAGCATTCTACTCGAATCCACGATTTCGGAGGCGGAAGAGTACGCTTCGCTTGTCAGGAAATGCCGGGAAGCCGGCAAGGAATGCATCCTCGTGTTTCCGCAGATTTTCCGGGAGAAGGCGATACACTGGTTTGACCGGAATCTGGAATTGATCCGCGCGGCCGGCTTTCAGGGCTTCCTTGTCCGGAATCTCGAGGAATGCCGCTGGATCGAAAACGCGGCGCTTCCTGGAAAGCTTTTCTCGGATTACCATCTCTATGTGATGAATTCGCGCGCGAAAGGCTTCCTGAAATCCCGCGGCATCGAGTGCTGTACGGCTTCCGTCGAGCTTGCTTCGCCGGAAATCCGGGACATGAAAGAGCCGCCGGAGGAAATCCTCCTCTACGGCCGCCTTCCGATGATGGTCAGCGCGAACTGCCTCGTGAAAACGACTGCCGGCTGCGACCGCAGAAACCGGACGCTGATCCTCGAAGACCGGATGCAGAACCGGATGAGCGCGGAGTGCGTCTGCCGCTACTGCATGAACCGGATCTGGAACGTGGTGCCGCTGTCCCTTCTTACGCTGAAATCTGAGGTCGAACGGCTTCCGATGCGGTACGGACGGCTGGATTTTACGACGGAAAGCCGGGAAGAAGCAGCGGATGTCATCGGACGCTTCGAAGGCGCGTATCTCGATGGGAAAGAAGTCCCCGAGCTTCCTGAATTTACCCGCGGGCATTTTCGCAGGAAGGTTGACTGAGGGGCAGTTTTGAGTTATAATATTTCGGATACTGGGGTTAAGCGTGCATCCTTCGCTTTCACCGGTTGATTTTGCCTGTACAGAGGATGTTACATGAGACAATTTTCCAAATCACATAAACTCGATTATGTCAGCTACGACGTGCGCGGACCGGTTCTTGAAGAAGCGGAACGCATGGAAGCGCAGGGCATCCGGATCCTGAAGCTGAACATCGGTAATCCGGCTCCCTTCGGCCTCTCGGCGCCGGAGGAGATCATTTCCGACATGATCCGGAACATTCCGGATTCCGAGGGCTACAGCAATTCAAAGGGCGTCTTCTCGGCGCGGAAAGCCATCATGCAGTATCATCAGCTGAAAGGCCTTCCGAATCTCGACGTGGACCATATTTACACTGGAAACGGCGTGTCCGAAATGATTTCGATGTCGATGCAGGGCCTTCTGGACAACGGAGACGAGGTCCTCGTGCCCTCGCCCGATTATCCGCTCTGGACCGCCTGCGTGACGCTGTCCGGCGGAACGGCGGTGCACTACCGCTGTGACGAATCCGCCGACTGGTATCCGGATCTTGACGATATCAGGAGCAAGGTTACGGAGCGCACGAAGGCGATCGTCATCATCAATCCGAACAATCCGACCGGGGCGGTGTATCCGAAGGATCTTCTCGAGCGGATCGTGGATATCGCAAGAGAGCATGAGCTCATCATTTTCTCTGACGAAATCTATGACCGACTCGTCATGGACGGCATCAAACACACCTCGATTGCCTCGCTCGCGCCGGACGTCTTCTGCGTGACCCTGAACGGCCTGTCAAAATCCCACCGGATCGCGGGATTCCGCGTCGGCTGGATGGTGCTTTCCGGCCGCAAGGATCATGTGAAGGGCTATATCGAAGGCCTGAATATGTTGAGCTCCATGCGCCTCTGCAGCAATGTGCCGGCGCAGATGATCGTGCAGACCGCGATCGGCGGAATCCAGAGCGCCGATCAGCTGATCCTGCCGGGCGGGAGAATTTATGAACAGCGGGAGTGCATCGACAAGCTGGTCAATGAGATCCCGGGTCTTTCCGAAGTGCGTCCGCACGGCGCCTTCTATTCCTTCCCGCGCATTGACGTGAAAAAATTCAACATCACCGATGATGAAAAATTCTGCATCGACCTGCTGCATGAAAAGCGGGTGCTTCTGGTGCCCGGCAAGGGCTTCCACTGGGAGGAGCCGGATCACTTCCGGATTGTGTACCTCCCGCGGGTGGAGGTGCTGAAGGAAGCCATGAAGGGAATGGCGGAATTCCTCGACGGATACCGCCAGCACTAAAAAGGCATCGGAAACGTAAAGGAAAACATGAACGGACTGACAAGAGATGAAGTTCAAAAAAGAATAGCCGAAGGCAAAGTCAATCATGTCAGGAACCGGAATACGAAATCCTACGGCAGCATCATTCTCGGAAATACGCTGACCTTTTTCAACCTGCTGAACGTGGCCTTCTTCGTGGCCGTCGTCATGGTCGGGTCCTACAAGAACGGACTCTTCATGATGGTCATTCTGATCAATACCGCGATCGGCATCGTTCAGGAAATCCGGACCAAACGGACGCTGGACTCGCTGTCCATCCTGAATATGAGCCGCGTGACGGCGCTCCGCGGCGGGGAGAAAACCGAGATTCCGGTGACGGAAATCGTCCTGGACGACGTACTGTTTTTAAAGCAGGGCGACCAGATTCCCTGCGACGCGAGGATCCTCGAGGGCAGTCTTGAAGTCAATGAATCGCTTCTCACCGGCGAATCCGACAATGTCGTGAAGAAGGCGGGGCAGGAGCTCTTTTCCGGCTCCTTCATTACGGCCGGAAGCGCTTACGCGGAGGTCGCGAAGGTCGGAAACGACAGCTACGCGGCGCGGATTTCCGGAGAAGCCCGGAAGAAACGCCAGAGAAAGTCGAAGCTTCGCGAAACGCTGAATCAGATTCTTAAAATCGTAAGCTTTGCCATCATTCCGCTCTGCGGACTTCTGTTTGCCAAGCTGTACTTCCTCGGTCATTTTTCCATCAAGGAAACCGTGGAACAGGTGGCGGCGTCCGGCGTCGGCATGATTCCGGAGGGACTGGTGCTTCTGACCAGCGTCTCCCTGACACTCGGCGTCTTAAAGCTCGCGCGCGAAAAGACCATCGTGCAGGATCTCTACTGCATTGAAACGCTGGCGCGGGTCGACGTTCTCTGCCTCGATAAAACCGGCACGCTGACGGAAGGCAGGCTGAATGTTGAAAAAACGGTCAGTCTTGCCGAAGGGGAGGCGCTCGAGCAGTCGCTGCAGCAGCTTCTTCGCACCGTCGAGCACAAGAACGCGACGACGGCGGCGCTGGCGGACTATTTCGGCGAGCCTTCGGGCCCGGCGTGGCAGCTTGACAAGGCCATTCCTTTTTCTTCGGAAAGAGAGTATTCGGGTGCGGTTTTCGCGGGACACGGCAGCATCTTTATCGGCGCTGTCCAGGCCCTGTTCCCCTCGGATACGGCGCTCCTTCAGGAGGCGCAGGAATATGCACGGCAGGGCTTCCGGGTCATCGCCGCGGCTAAAAGCGATCAGGCCTTCCAGGGCGGAATCATCCCGGGCGAAATTCAGCCGCTCGGACTCGTGCTCCTTACGGACGTCATCCGGAAGGACTGCGAAAACACGCTTCGCTATTTCGCGGAGCAGGACGTCCGTCTGAAGGTGATTTCCGGAGACGATCCCGTGACCGTGTCAAGGATTGCCGCCCAGTGCGGACTTGCCGGCGCGGAAAAGTATATCGACGCCTCGAAAATGACGCCGAATCAGTCGCTTCCGGATCTGATGGAGAAATTTACGGTTTTCGGGCGCGTGCGTCCGGATCAGAAAAAGGAAATGATCGCGGCGCTTCAGGAGCGCGGGCATACGGTGGCGATGACCGGCGACGGCGTCAACGACGTCCTCGCCTTCAAACAGGCGGACTGCTCGATCGCGATGGCCTCCGGTTCCGATGCCGCGAAGCACACGGCCGACATCGTTCTCCTGAATTCGGATTTTGCCTCGCTTCCGGACGTCGTGCGTCAAGGGCGGCGCGTCATCAACAATATCTGCAACGCCTCCACGATGTATCTGATCAAGACGATGTTCTCGATCGTATTGACCTTCCTTACGGCGGTAGCCGGCATCAGCTATCCCGTGCAGTCGGTGCATCTCTCCGTCATCAGCGCCTTCGCAGTCGGCGCGCCGACCTTTCTGATGCAGTTTGAGCCGAGCTTCATGCGCGTAAAGGACGATTTCATGGAGCGCGTCATGCATTACGCTTTGCCGGCCGGCATCACGATCGCCGTCATCTCGTATGCGCTGAACAACGTCGGACTGCTGTTCGACCGGAACAGCGCTTCGATGCTGACGACGATCTGCGTGCTGATTATCGGATATATTTATTTTTATATGCTGCGAAGGGTCTACCGTCCGATGAACGCCTTCCGGCGGACCGTCGTCTACGCGATGCAGGTCCTGTTCTTCCTGGTCATCATTTTCGGCCAGAACATTCTCGATTTAACGAGCGTTTCCACGACAGGCGTCGTCATCCTGATCGCGGTCATCACCTTCGCGCCGATGCTGGAAGACCTTCTTGAAAAGGGATTTGATTTCATGATCGAACGCATTCGGAAGAAACGCGCGGCGAAAAAAGCCGCGGAGGCGGCAGGATGAGGCGCACGAGGTTGTCCACAGGCCTCGCTTTAGTGATGGCGGCGCTTGTGATAATGAGCGGATGCAAAGAAACGGTTCCGGAGACCAGTTCAGAAGAGGAAGCGGTCGTTTCGGAAACCGCTGCGGCCGATGTGAGTGCGGAGGAGAGCAGTTCTTCCGAAAGCGCCGGATCTGCCGAAGAGAACGAAACGGAATTCGAGACCGACGCCTCTGAAAAAACGGAAACGGAGAGCGCGGAAAATACGGAAAGCGTGGAAATTACGGAATCCGCCCAAACTGTGGAAAGTACTTCCGAAGAAACGGAAGCGTCCGAAGAACCGGACACACTCCCCATGAAGAGTCACGAGGGCGAGGCGGTATCCTTTGGTCATTATGTCGATGAAAGAATCGCGGAGGTTAACAGCCGGACGCTCTCGGCGCCCGAATCCGGCCTTTTCGATGTCCTTTCCGGTGCGGCGTTTACGGCGGAGAAGATTCGCTCCATGATGGAATCCTACGTTTTCCCGGAGACCGCTTATCTCGGAGACGAGGTGCGGACGGAAGAGCGCACTGCTGAAATTGCGGCCAACCGGAATCTTGAAGCGCTGACGGAGGAAAGCTTTGCCGTCCGCTATGCGCTCCTCTCGGACAATGCGGACGTCCGCGGCTTCCCGACGATGCTTCGGGCAGTGAATACGCCGGAGCCGGAGGCCTTTGACCTCCTTCAGGAAAGCATGTTTTCAATCGGAGAGGGCGTCCTCGTTCTGCATGAATCCGCGGACGGCGCGTTCCTTTTCGTGCAGGGAAACAACTATTTCGGCTGGATCCAGGCGGAAAAAGCCGCGCTCTGCACCGCGGAGGAATTCACGGATTACCTGACGCGGGAGCATTTCCTTGTCGTCCTTCGGCAGCGTCTGATCCAGAATGATCAGGCCTTCCGCCTCGCGACGGTGCTTCCGTATACGAAGAAAACGGAGGAGGGCTATCAGGTGCTTCTTCCGGGACGGCGGGAGGACGGGTCTCTCGAGCTTCGGGAAGTGCCCTTTACCGGAAAAAGCGAGTTCGTATCGGACGGATTCCTTCCCTATGACGTGGAGGACCTCACCAACCGCAGCTATACGCTGACCGGCTTCCCCTACGGATGGGGCGATACGGACATGAATTTTGACTGCTCGTCTCTTGCCGGACGCTTGTATCAGTGCTATGGCATCCGCTTTCCGAGAAACACCTCAGCCATGAAGTATTACGATTTCGGCGGTTCTTTCTCGGTTCCTGTGGAAGGCATGACGGAAGAGGAAAAGCTGGACCTTCTTTCCGGGCACCCCGGCGCTGTTCTTGTGATGCCCGGGCATGCGATGATTTACGGAGGCGTCGTGGTCGGAGAGGACGGTACGCGAAATCCCTATGCAGTTCAGGCGGTTACCGCGTATTATGACAGTGACCATGTCCTGCATGAAGTCTATGCTTCCCTGGGATCCGAGCTGAATATTTTGCATGGCTCAGACGGACAAACCTTCCTGTCGAAAGTACATACCATCCTTTTTTATCAATAAACCGGAGGTGCTTATGATCGCGTTTTTACATGAATTCTATGTTCAGATTCTGACGGTGCTGTTTATGCTCTGCGTCATCGTCGCGGCCGTCATTCTCGGGCATAAAACCCGCGACTTTATGGACAAGAGGAAAGCCGCCAAAGAAAAGAAGACAGAAGACTGAGGAGGAAACCGGACGGACCTTTTCGGTTTTTGAATACAGAGGAGAAAAACATTTATGAAAAAGTATGGAGTAAACGAACTCA
Source organism: uncultured Lachnospiraceae bacterium (assembly GCA_946632055.1). Lineage (GTDB taxonomy): Bacteria > Bacillota > Clostridia > Lachnospirales > Lachnospiraceae > UBA1267. The sequence continues at coordinate 26,243 of CAMPAR010000003.1, read as the reverse complement.
GATCGATGTTTCTCGATTATTTCGAGAAGGAGAACGGTCATCTTCGGATGAACAGTTTTTCGCTGGTTCCGCATAACGACAACAGCCTTCTGATCATCAATTCCGGCATGGCGCCCTTAAAGCCCTATTTCACAGGGCAGGAGATTCCGCCGCGCCGCCGCGTCACGACCTGCCAGAAGTGCATCCGCACCGGCGATATCGACAACGTCGGCAAGGACGGCCGCCACGGCACCTTCTTTGAAATGCTCGGCAATTTCTCTTTCGGAGATTATTTCAAGAAAGAAGCGATTCACTGGTCCTGGGAGTTCCTGACGAAGTACGTCGGCCTCGATCCGGACCGTCTGTACCCTTCCGTCTATCAGGATGACGACGAAGCCTTCGAGCTCTGGAACAAGCAGGAAGGCATTCCGGCGGAGCGGATTTACCGCTTCGGCAAGGAAGACAATTTCTGGGAGCACGGCTCCGGCCCCTGCGGCCCCTGCTCGGAGATTTACTATGACCGCGGAGAAAAGTACGGCTGCGGCAAGCCCACCTGTACGGTCGGCTGCGACTGCGACCGCTATATCGAGGTCTGGAACAACGTCTTCTCCCAGTTCAACAACGACGGCAAGGGCAATTACACCGAGCTTGCGCAGAAGAATATCGATACCGGCATGGGCCTCGAGCGTCTGGCGGTTGTCGTGCAGGACGTGGATTCGATCTTCGAAATCGATACGCTGCGCGCACTGACCGAGCACGTGGGCGAAATCGCCGGAATTCAGTATAAATCGAACGAGAAGGCGGACGTCTCGATCCGCATCATCACGGATCATATCCGTTCCGTGACCTTCATGATATCGGACGGCATCATGCCCTCAAACAACGGCCGCGGCTATGTGCTGAGGCGCCTTCTTCGGCGCGCGGCACGTCACGGACGGCTTCTCGGCATCCGCACGACCTTCCTGTCGAACCTGGCGGAAACCGTCATTGAGACGAGCCGGGACGGCTATCCGGAGCTCGAGGAGAAGCGCGCGATGATTCTCGCCGTGATTCGCGAGGAGGAGAACAAGTTCAACCGGACGATCGATACCGGCCTGTCCATCCTTTCGGAAGAGATGGAAAAGCTGAAAAGCGAAGGCGGCAGCGTGCTATCCGGAGACGCGGCTTTCCGTCTTTATGACACTTTCGGCTTCCCGCGCGACCTGACCGAGGAAATCCTCGAAGAGCAGGGCTTCACACTGGATGAGGCCGGATTTGACAGCGCCATGCAGGCGCAGAAGCAGGCCGCCCGCTCGGCGCGTGCCGTTTCCAACTACATGGGCAAGGACGCCACGGCTTACGATGAGCTGGATCCTTCCGTCACGACGGAATTTGTCGGATACGACCGTTATCAGAACGAATCGCTGATTTCCGCCCTGGTTCTGCGGGACGAGGACGAACGCGACGAAAACGGCAAGATCAAAGACTTCGGCGCGATTCAGGATACGCTGGAAGAAGGCGACAAGGGCGCCGTGATCGTGAAGGAAACGGCTTTCTACGCCACCATGGGCGGCCAGGAAGGCGACTTCGGCGTCATCGAGAGCCCGCACGGACGCTTTATTGTCCGTGAAACGCGCAAACTGCAGGGCGGAAAGGTGGCTCACGTCGGCGTCATGGAATCCGGCTCGTTCACGCTCGGCGACACCGTCACCCTGCATGTGGACGAAGAGAACCGGAAGAATACCTGCAAGAACCACAGCGCGACGCATCTTCTTCAGAAGGCGCTTCGTGAGGTGCTCGGCTCTCATGTCGAGCAGGCCGGCTCCCTGAACAACGCAGGAAGACTCCGCTTCGACTTTACGCATTTCGCCGCGATGAGCGCCGAAGAAATCCGTAAGGTGGAAGAGATCGTAAACGCCGATATCCGTGCGGCGCTCCCCGTTGTGACGGAGGTTCTGCCGCTTGAGGAAGCGAAGAAGCGCGGCGCCATGGCGCTCTTCGGCGAAAAATACGGCGATACCGTCCGTGTCGTGACAATGGGCGATTCCGTCGAGTTCTGCGGCGGCACGCATGTGGCGAACACGGCGGATATTCTGACCTTCAAGATCCTTTCCGAGTCCGGAATCGCCGCGGGCGTCCGCAGAATTGAGGCGATCACGGCCGATCACGTGCTGGATTATTACCGGAATACGGAAAAAGAGCTGAACGAGGCTTCCGCGCTCCTGAAGACGAATCCGGCGGGACTGTTAAGAAGGATCGAAACCCTCCTTCAGGAGAACCGCGCGCTGCAGTCCGAGAATGAGTCGCTGAAAGCCGAGATGGCGAAGAACGCGGCTTCGGATCTCATGGACCGCGTGACGGAGGTGAAGGGAATCAAGGTCCTGACCGCCCGCATAGACGACGTGGACATGAATGAGCTGAGGAACTTAAGCGATAATTTGAAGGATCAGCTCGGCGACTGTGTCATCGTGCTGGCTTCTTCGGCCGGCGGCAAGGTAACGCTTCTTGCCGCGGCGTCCGACAGCGCCGTGAAGCGCGGCGCGCATGCCGGAAATCTGATCAAGGGCATTGCAGGCCTTGTCGGCGGTGGCGGCGGCGGACGTCCGAACTTCGCCCAGGCCGGCGGAAAGAATCCCGCGGGAATTGACGAAGCGGTTGAAAAGGCGGCCGGGCTTGCCGCTGCCCAGATCGTATGAAGCGGGCGGCAAAAGGCCATTACGGATATCTGAAGCAGCGAAAAAGGAACCTTCTTCTGTTCTCGCTCGCGCTGCTTCTTGTCATCGCGGGGATCGCGGTGTATGGACTGGTGATGAAAGGAACCACGAAAAACTGGTATTCGATTATCGCGGCCATGCTCGTCATCCCCTTCGCGATGCAGCTTTCCACCCTGATTCCGATGCTGAAGCATTCGGACCGTCCCGAGGACGAATATCAGAGGATCCGGGCGCTTGCCGGAAAGGGCATCCTGGACACGGGGCTTCTGATCGCCGGGAAAAACGGCCGCGCCTTCGAACTGAACTACGCCTATGTTCACGAAAGCGGCATCTACTGCTTCTGCCGGGAGGAGAGCGTGAACGCGCAGGAAACCGAAGAGTACCTGCGCAATTATCTGAGACTCAGTGAGGTCGATGCCGAGCTCACCGTTTATAAGAATCTTGGCAGCTTTGAAAAGCGCCTGAAAAGCCTTCCGCCTTCCGATCGGGACGCGGCGGAGGAGGTCCTTCTTCGGCAGGAGGGCGTGCTGCAGGCAATTTCCATGTAATTTCTTCGATGATGTTTTGAAAAGAGGTGCGGGGATGATTGAGATTACGCTCGGAATCAACCAGGCGAGTCAAAGACTGGATAAAGTTCTGCGTAAAATTCTTCGCGAAGCGCCGAAAAGCTTCCTGTACCGGATGCTCAGAAAGAAGAACATCACCCTGAATCATGAGCGGGCGATCGGCAATGAAATTACGGTTTTCGGAGATACGGTGCAGTTCTACTTTTCGCAGGAAACCTATGATAAAATGCGGGGAGAAGCGCCTTCCGTGAGCTTTGAGGATGTTTCATTTCCGGAGATTCCGATTCTCTACGAGGACAGCGACGTCTGCATCTTCGTAAAGCCGGCGGGAATCCTGTCCCAGAAGGCGGCGGAGGACGATTTCTCCGTCAATGAATGGGTCATTCTTCACGCCAGGAAAAGCGGCGCGGCTTCGGATTCGGATTTCGAATCCTTCCGGCCGTCGATCGTGAACCGTCTTGACCGCAACACCTCCGGCATCATGTGCGCGGGGCTTTCGATGCGCGGCCTGCAGGTTCTGTCCGCGATGTTCCGGGACCGTACGGTCCATAAATATTACTACGCGCTCGTCGCGGGACAGTTGACTTCGCCTCGCGAATTTCAGTCCTGGCTTGTGAAGGACCGCCGCACCAACCGGGTGCGGATCTATCCGAACAGCGTACACGGCGCCGACAGCATCCGGACGGCCGTAACACCCTTAAAGGTTTATGCGGACCGGACGCTTCTTCAGGTGGAGCTTTTTACCGGAAAAAGCCACCAGATCCGCGCACAGCTTGCCGCCGCGGGTCATCCGATCCTCGGGGATCCGAAATACGGAAAAGCGGAGCTGAACCGGAAGTACGGTCTGGAATTCCAGTGCCTGCATGCATACCGGCTCGAATTCCCCGAGAACTGCCAGGTTGCCGCTCTTTCCGGCAAAGTCATAGAAACGGAGGCGCCGAAAAATTGGCCACTTGGAACAGCAGAGGCTTAAGAGGCTCGTCCTTTGAGGAAATGATCAACTATACGATCGAGGACTACCGGACGCGGAAGCTCGCATTAATCCAGAAGGTCCCGACCCCGATCACCCCCGTCAGCATCGATGCCGAAAGCCGCCATATCACGCTCGCGTATTTTGACAAGCAGAGCACGGTCGACTACATCGGCGCCGTGCAGGGCATTCCGGTCTGCTTCGACGCCAAGGAGTGCAAAACGGATACCTTTCCGCTCGCGAATGTCCATGAGCATCAGGTGAAATTCATGAAGGACATGGAGGGACAGGACGGAATTGCCTTCCTCCTGATCTATTACACCGAACGCGGAGAAGTGTATTATCTTCCCTACCGGGATCTGGAGCTTTTCTGGAACCGCATGCTGGAAGGCGGACGCAAAAGCTTCACCTTTGATGAAATTGACCGGACCTATCAGGTTCCGGTAAAAAAAGAAGTCTACGTTCATTTTCTGGAAGCGCTTCAGCTGGACATCCTGTCCAGGGAAAGCGGCTGAGGAAAAGACGTCAGCAATCATGAAAGAGAGGTAACACGCATGATTTGCAGCAATTGCGGAAAGAATCTGAATGACGGTGCAAAATTCTGCCCCTTCTGCGGGACGCCCGTGACCATGCAGGCGCAGGCTCCCGAAGTCCCGGTGACTCCGGTGAACCCGGAGCCGGTTGAGATCGCGGAACCGGCAGAGAACCCGGAAACCGCTTACAATCCGGAACCGGCGGAAACTCCGGAGGCAGCCTACAATCCGGGACCGGCTCCCGAGGCGGCGACTTATACCGTTCCTCCGGTGACGCCTGTGAATCCGGCTTCCCCTGCCGCTCCTCAGCCAAAAAAGAAGAAAAAATGGCTGATCCCGGTGATCATCGCGGGTGCGGCGAGCATTCTCGTCATTGCGGCGGCCGTGGTGCTTTTCCTTTTTGTCTTCAACCAGAAGGTGCCGGTGGACTTCAATGATTATCTGACTGTCAGCTTCGAAGGCTACGACGGCTACGGTGAAGCGGACTGGACGATTGATGCCGAGCGCATGAAGCAGGATCTCGGCGAAAAGGTTCGCTGGAAAAAGCGCGGCGCTTCCGACATGGATGCGATCGAGGCGCTTTCCAATGCCGCTTATCCGAGTCTCAGCGAGATGTTTGATCTCTCGAACGGCGACGAAATCGAAGTGACCTGGGATTTGAATCCGGAAATCTCCGAATACATGAACGTGGAAGCGACGGCGGAGCCGAAGACGATCTCTGTCGCAGGACTTAAGGAGCCGGAGAGCTTTGATCCCTTTGAAACGCTGGAAATCACCTATTCCGGCTACAATGGGCGCGGCAGCGTCGAGGACGCCTCCTTTACCGGAACGGACGACGTCTATTCCTCTCTGTATCTGAACTATGACTTTTACGATTATGAAAATCTCTCGAACGGCGACGAGATTACCTTCTCCTTCGACCTCGAGGATTACACGAGAGACTACCTGATCCGTGAATACGGCAAGGTGCCTTCCGTGACGGAGAAGACCGTGATCGTTGAGGGCCTGCCGGAAGCGGAAACCTTTGATCCCTTCGAGGGCGTGGAGCTTGTGTTTGCGGGACGCGACGGCAGCGGCTATGTGTCGTCCGTAAACGTCGAGAATGCGGACCCGATCTGTCAGGATCTGTACTACGAGTACAGCTGGGATTCCAATTATCATAACGGCGACGAGATTACCGTCACGATCGACGAGGAAGACTATACCTCGAACTATTTCGTATCCGAGCACGGAAAAGTGCCCTCCGTCTTTGAAAAGACCTTTATCGTATCCGGTCTTCCGGGTTATATCACCGATCTTTCGGCCATTCCGGAGGAGCAGATTGCGGCTTTCCGGGACGACGTGGTGAACGCATACAAGACCGAAGTGATGCCGGAGTACGAGAAGATGGGCTTCAGGATGGTGGATATGATGCCGATCGGCGAAATCTTCCTGACGAAGGATCCGGAAGCGGAGAGCAGCCGCTACGAGAATATCCTGTACAGCTTCTATCAGATCGAGATCGAAATCACGGATCCGGAAGAGGGCGAGAGCACCGAAGAAACGGAAGAAACCGAGGAAACGGAAGAAACCGAGGAAACGGAAGAAACCGAAGAAGCCGGCTCCTATGAGAATGTCATTGTTTACACACCGATCTGCGTGACGGATATCGAGTTCGACAGCGAGGGACAGTGCCTTCTGAACATTGATGATCTCAATATCGTATACGGGACCGAGGAAGTCGTTCATATGGAGAACAACGCCTATTATCTGGAGCTGAAAGGTACTTCTGAGTATGACTCGCTCGAGTCTATGGCCTCTCCCGAAGCCGGCGGAATGAACGAAAACATGATTGAAGCCGGGAATACGATGCCCAAGGGCTGATGCCTTCCCGAAAAAGCACTTGAAAATCCTGTGAAAATATGATAAAGTTTCATAGGTTTCACAGGATTCCAGCCGGTGTGTCGGAATGGCAGACGATGCAGACTCAAAATCTGTTGTAGGTAACTACGTGCGGGTTCAAGTCCCGCCACCGGCAGTAAAAGTTTTGCTTGCAAAGGCGTACGGTTTCTGCTATAATATTCGCCGTGCGCAAAAAGTAATGAATTTGTCAAAGGAGTAATATCATGGCTGCTACAGTGATCAGATACATTTTAATGAGCATTTTCGGTCTCGTCGGACTGGTTCTCATCGTCATTATCATGCTGCAGGAAGGCAAGTCCGCAGGACTTGGCACCATCGGCGGCATGGCGGATACCTACTGGGAAAAGAACCGTTCGCGCTCGGCGGAAGGAACGCTGGAAAAGATTACGAAATTTGCGGCAATCGCATTCTTTGTACTGGCTTTTGCTCTGGCGTTCAATTTCTGAGCTTTGATAACGGAAGTATCAAAAGCGCTCCGGGTCGCACTGACCGGGGCGCTTTTGACATCGTAGGAAAGATCCTGTGAGCCTTAAGAGGATAAATCATGAAAGAATCTCGTAAACTCATTGCGAATAATAAAAAAGCCTATCACGACTACTTTATCGAGGAAAGCTACGAATGCGGCATTGTGCTCTCCGGAACGGAGGTGAAATCCCTACGCATGGGCAAGGGAAGCATCAAGGAAAGCTATGTGCGCATAAGGAACGGAGAAGTCGTGATCATCGGCATGCACATCAGTCCCTACGAAAAGGGCAATATTTTCAACCGGGATCCCTTAAGGGAGCGGAAGCTTCTGATGCACAAGAGGGAAATCCGGAAGCTTTCCGCCAAGCTGAAGGAGCAGGGCTGGACGCTCGTCCCGCTGCAGGTCTACTTTCAGGGAAGCCTCGTGAAGGTCGAAATCGGCCTCGCCAAAGGTAAAAAGCTGTACGACAAACGCGAAACCATCGCGAAGAAGGACGCGGCGCGCGAAATGGAGCGGGCCGCAAGAGACAGGGAGAAGCATTCATGGTGACGGACAGAAGAGAACTTGCCGAAAAACTCCTGAAGCAGATAAACAGCGTACTGATCGGAAAGGAGGAGACGACGCGGGATGTCGCCGCCTGTTTCTTTGCCGGCGGTCATGTGCTTCTGGAGGACGTTCCCGGCGTCGGAAAAACGACGCTTGCAACCGCGCTCGCGAAGTCTCTCGACTGCTCCTTCGGGCGGATTCAGTTTACGCCCGATACGCTGCCGTCGGATGTGATCGGCGTGTCGATCTATCAGATGCAGAAGCAGGAGTTTGTCTACCAGCCGGGCGTGGTGATGAATCATGTCATTCTGGCGGACGAAATCAACCGGACCTCGCCGAAAACCCAGTCCGGGCTTCTGGAGGCGATGGAAGAGAAGCAGGTGACGGTCGACGGGAAAATCTACCCGCTTCCGGAGCCTTTTCTTGTCATCGCGACCGAAAACCCGATCGAATACGTCGGCACCTATCCGCTTCCGGAGGCGCAGCTTGACCGCTTCATGATGAAGCTCTCGATCGGCTATCCCTCGAAGGAGGATGAGCTTCGGATGGCTTCCCGCTTCCTGACGGGAGAGGCGGCTTCTGAGATCCGCCCGGTCATGACGACGGAGGATGTCCTTCGGATCCGGGAAGACGCGGCAAAAGTCACGGTTTCCGAGAAGGTGCTTTCCTATGCCGAGGAGATCATCCATGCGACGCGGACGACGGAAAGTCTGGCGCTCGGCGCTTCTCCGCGCGCTTTTCTGCAGCTTGCGGCCGCTGCCCGCGCAGAAGCCTGGCTCGACGGGCGGGACTATGTGAATCCCGACGATATCAAATCCCTCGCGATGAAGGTGCTTCCGCACCGGCTCGTGCTGTCTTCGGAGGCCCGGATCCGCAGAGACCAGGCGTCGGATATTCTGAGAACCCTGATCGGCAGGATCCGGGTGCCGGTATAAGCCATGAAGACGAAGAACGATTCCGGAAAATCTCTGCTTCTTCCGAGACTGATTGTGGCTTTTTTGCTGCTTCTGTCTCTTCTTGCCATCAGTTTTTACGGCGGAACCGTGAGCTACAGCTTCTTTTTCGCGGTTCTTCTGCTTCCCATATCCTGTCTGGTCTATCTCCTTATCGTACTGTGGCGATTCCGCATTTATCAGGAAATCGGCAGCCGGACGCTTGTGTCCGGCCAGCCGGTGTCCTATTTTTTTACCCTGCAGAACGAGGACCGCATTACCTTTTCTTCGGTGCGCGTCCGTTTCTATTCCGACTTTTCGGAAATCGAGACGCTGCCGGAGCAGCCCGAATATGAGCTCCTTCCGGGAGACCGCTATACCTACGAGACCCGGATCATCTGCAAATACCGCGGGGAATACGAGGTGGGCGTGCGGGACGTGGTCCTGACGGATTTTATCGGTCTGTTCCGAATCCGCTACCGTTTTCCGGGCGTGATCCGGGCCCAGGTGCTGCCGAAAATCGTGGAGCTTTCTGCGATCCGCGCTTTGAAGAACCTGTCGGCCAAGCTGCAGCTTGAGAAGAAAGACGCCTCCGGCATGCCGGACGCGGTGCTCCGGGAATATGTCCCCGGGGATCCCGTCAAGCTGATCAGCTGGCGCCAGAGCGCGAGAGCGATGAAGCCCGAGGTCCGCGAACTGATCCGGGAGGAGCGCCGCGGCTTCGCGGTCGTGCTGGACTGCTTCCGCCCGGATGAAGAGGGGCCGGAAGGCTATCTTCCGGCCGAAAACAAGCTTCTTGAAATAGTACTTGCGATCGCTTTCTACGCCTCGTCGCACGGGCTTCCCTGCCGGGTCCTGCGAAACAACAGCCTGTCTGTTTCCGTGATCCAGTCGGCGGAGGACTTCCGGCGCTTTTATGAAGAGAGCGCTGCCGTAAGCTTTGGTCGTGCGGAAAAGCCGGAGGACTTCCTATCCGATCCCGCGGTCCTCCGGAAAATGGAGAACCCGCAGGCGGTTTTCATCGCCGTGCGTTTTCTTTCCCTGCCGCTTCTTGCCGCGGTATCCCGGCTTCAGGAGCAGGGGCTTTTTGTGATTGTCTACGCCGTCGGTGACGCGGCGCTTCCGGAGGAGGTACTGCCTGCCTTAAACGGACGCATTACCGTGACGCCGGTAACGCCCGAAGACGACCTTACGGAGGTACTCTGATGGAAAGAAAACTCCTGAATTTCCACAGGATCTCCGAAATCTTCGGAAGTGCGGAAGATCTTCTGAAGCTGGCGCTTTCCCTTCTGTACGCGCTGATCCTGTATATTTTCCTCGGACAGTACATCCTTCTTCCCGAAGTCCGCGCGCTTCACATCGTGAGCCTCGTGTGGATGCTTCTGGTCCTGCATGTTGTGATCAGCCTGAGAGGCCTTTCAAGGACGGTATTCTTTGGTATTCTCATGACCGCCGTCGTTCTTGCAGGCTCCTTCCTCGAATGGAAGAATTTCGCCCAAATCCTGAAATTCTATCCGAAATGGCTCTTCGGCGCTTCGCCCAAGACGGAGCTTCTGAAGACCGGGGCTGAGTGCATTCAGTCCGCGCTTCTTGCGGTTCCGGCCTATGGCGTCTCGCTCCTCGTCTCGCGTCACCCGATCCCGAAGGCGGTCATTTCGGCCGGCTTCTTCGCGGGGCTTGTGATTCTCATGATAAACGGCGTGCGCGTTCCGCATCTCGGGAGCGTCATCGTGATTACGCTTCTCGTGATTTCCGCCGCGGAGCTGATCCGCACGAAATCCCCACGGCAGAAGAAGGGCAGCAGCGCGCGCTTCCTGATCTACCTGATGCCGGTCTTTATCCTGTACGGCGCGCTGGTCTTTTCCATGCCGGCGCCGGAAAAACCCTATGACTGGGCGACTTTCCGGGACGCCTATCATACAATCGAACAGGGAATCCGGAAGCTTTCCCAGCGCCTTGTCCTGAACCATGGGCGGGCCTACAGCTTCAGCTACAGCGGCTTTTCGGAGGATTCGAGCTTCAGCGGAAACGTGCGTTCTTCGGATCAGGACAATCTGGTCTTAAGAACCCGCGGCGGTCTGAAGACCGGGCTGTACCTTGAAGGGCGGATCATGGATCAGTTTGACGGAAGAGCCTGGGAGACCTCAAAAGAAGCGGGGAAAGCGGATTATTCGACGGATTCTTTTCTGACTTTCCTCGCCGTGACTTCCTTTGACCCGGATTACACCTCGGATTACCTTTCACGCCGGGATCTTGAGATCGAATACCGGTATCTGAAAACCGACGCGGTCTTTATACCGCAGAAGGCGGTTTCGGTGGATGAAAAAGGCGAAACGATCCGGACGGACGCCGCCGGAAATCTGTACTTTAAGGGGCGAAGAGGCTACGGAACCGCCTATACCGTGAAATTCAGCCTGATGAACCTCGGCTCCGGCTATTTTTCCGAGCTTCTTCAGGCCATGCAGGGCGCTTCCTATGAGGAGGAGTTCGTGCGGAAAAACTATTACCGCTTCACCTCGGAAGAACCGATTCTTTCCGCGGAGGAGCTTGAGGGCTATGAAGCCCGGATGCACGCGCTTTTCGGCGGAAAAACGGAGCTTTCCGAGGGGCTCCTTGCGTATCTTTCGGAAGTCACTAAAGGCACGGAACCGGGCTCCTACGAGCGCCTGAAGCGCCTCGAGGAGCTTCTTTCCGCCTACAGCTACGACACTTCACCGGGACGGCTTCCGCGGGAAATCGACAGCCCGGAGGAGTTCCTGGATTACTTCCTTCTCGAAAAAAGAAGCGGCTACTGCAGCTACTTTGCCACGGCCTTCGCGCTGCTTGCGAGAAACGAAGGTTTTCCGGCGCGTTATGTGCAAGGCTTCCTGGTGCCGGCCGCAGGCGAGTCTGAAATCACGGTGCGTTCCTCCATGTCGCACGCCTGGCCGGAGGTCTTTATCGACGGAATCGGCTGGATTCCCTTCGAACCGACGCCAGGCTTTTCCGCCTTCCGCTATGCGGCCTGGAAGACGCAGGAGCGGAAGGACGGCTCGGAAACGGCTTCCGGGGACGGAAGCGTGGCCGGAATGCCGGAGGAAATTCCTTCGGATCCCTATCCCTTTGACCCGGGGCTTGTACACGCCGAAGAGAGGGAAGAGGACGGATTCCCCTATGAGCTTCTGTTCCGCGCGCTTCGGGCGGCCGGCTGGGCGCTTCTGTTCCTCCTCGGCTTTTCCGCCGTGCTGCTTCTTTTCCTGCATCTTTTGAGAATTTTTCGCTACCGGAGCCGAAACGAAGAGGGAAAATATCTCTTCCTCGCGGAGCGCCTCCTGAACCTTCTTTCGGTTCTCGGCGTCAGGAGGCGGGACAGCGAAACGCTCCGGGAGCTTTCCTATCGGGCATCAGAGGAGCTATCTCTTCCTCCGGGTGCTTTTTCCTTCCTGTCCGACTATGAGGCGCTGAAATATGACGGATCCTTCCAGATCACGGACGCATATGACAATTACAGAGAGTGCGAGAAGCATATTTTTGATGATATGAGAAAGAAACGGCGCTTCCGGCTCCTTCTTTTCCGGCTTCTGTATGGGTGACTGCCGCAGTCGGTTCCCCTGAAAAAGCGGCTTTTTGAAAATCAGGGAATCAGGGACGAATTCGGAATGCCTCTTGCGGTTTAACCGAAGATATGCTATAATACCATGGTTTGAGACACCAGATATAGTGGAGGAACTATGGCAAAGAAAAACAGCGCCGGGGAATATAATGCGTCGAGCATCACGGTCCTGGAGGGACTGGAGGCGGTCAGACGGCGTCCCGGTATGTATATCGGCTCGACCGGAAGGACCGGTCTGAATCATCTGATTTATGAAATTGTCGATAACTCCGTCGATGAATATATGGCAGGCGCCTGCTCGAAGATCGAGGTCAGTCTCGAGGACGACGGATCGGTCATCGTAAGCGACAACGGGCGCGGCATGCCGGTCGATCTGCATGAAAAAGGCGTCAGCGCGGAGCGGGTCATCCTGACGACGCTTCACGCCGGCGGCAAGTTTGACAACAACGCCTACAAGACCTCCGGCGGCCTGCACGGCGTCGGCTCGTCCGCAGTCAACGCGCTTTCGGAGTATTTTGAGATCAAAATCCTGCGTAATGGCAAGATTTATTACGATTCCTACGAGCGCGGCGTTCCGACGGTCGAACTGAAGGACGGGCTTCTGCCGGTCATCGGCCGGACGAAGGAGACCGGGACGACCATCACCTTCAAGCCGGACCCGGAAATCTTCGAGCACACGCGCTTCAAGGCGGACTGGGTCATGTCGAGGCTGCATGAAACGGCCTACCTGAACCCGGGCCTCGTGCTTGTGTTTCACAATAACCGGAGCGGGGAGGAGATGAGCGAAACCTACCACGAGCCGGACGGACTGGCCGCGTATATCCGCGAGCTCAACGAAGGCAAGGAGCCCGTGACCGAGATCATCCAGGTGAAGGGCGAATCCGAGGGCATCGAGATGGAACTTGCGATGCAGTTCGTGAACACCTTCGAGGAGCGGATTTTAGGCTACTGCAACAACATCTTCAATTCCGAAGGCGGCACTCATGTGACCGGCTTCAAGACCCGCTTCACACAGACGATCAACAGCTATGCGCGGGATCTCGGCATCCTGAAGGATCCGGCAAAATTCACCGGCGCGGATACCCGCTGCGGCATGACCTGCGTGATTTCCGTCAAGCATCCGGACCCGGTGTTCGAGGGTCAGACGAAGACGAAGCTCGGCTCCTCGGACGCGGCCAGAGCCGTCGTGAATATCACGGGCGAACAGTTCGAGCTGTACTTTGACAAGCATCTCGAGACCCTGAAGAATGTCATCGCCTGCGCGGAGAAATCCGCCAAGATCCGGAAAGCCGAGGAAAAAGCGAAGTCGAACCTCCTTCCGAAGCCGAAGTTCTCCTTCGATTCGAACGGAAAGCTTGCAAACTGCGAGTCCCGGGACGCCTCCAAGTGTGAGATCTTCATCGTCGAGGGCGATTCCGCCGGCGGCTCCGCCAAAATGGCCCGGAACCGCACCTATCAGGCCATCATGCCGATCCGCGGCAAGATCCTGAACGTGGAAAAGGCCTCGATCGACAAGGTGCTCGCGAACGCGGAGATCAAGACGATGGTGCTCGCCTTCGGCTGCGGCTTCTCGGAGGGCTACGGCAATGACTTCGATATTTCGAAGCTCCGCTATGATAAAATTATCATCATGGCGGATGCCGATGTGGACGGCTCGCATATTTCGACGCTTCTCATGACCTTTTTCTACCGCTTCATGCCGGAGCTGATCTCGGAGGGCCATGTCTATATCGCCATGCCGCCGCTTTACAAGGCGATCCCGAAGGGGAAGGGCGAAGAGGAATACCTCTATGACGACGACGCTTTGGCGAAATACCGCAGGACCCACAAGAACTTCACGCTGCAGCGCTACAAGGGACTCGGCGAAATGGACGCGGAGCAGCTCTGGGAGACGACGCTCGATCCGGAACGCCGCTTCCTGAAGCAGGTCACGATCGACGACGCCCGCATGGCGGACAAGGTGACCGAGCTTCTGATGGGCTCCGACGTCGAGCCGCGCAGGATCTATATCCAGGAGCACGCCAACGAAGCGATGCTCGATGTGTAAATATAACACCCGGCTTCCCCTCGAGGCCGCTGGGTGCCGCTGGCACCCGTATAGCGCGCCGAAGGCGTTTGCTGTCAGCGAAGCTGACTGATGAGGTGTCAGAATCAGATAATAAGGAACATTGCTATGCCGGAAAAAATAATCTCTACCGAGTATTCGGATGAGATGAGACAGTCATTTATCAACTATTCGATGTCCGTCATCACGGACCGCGCCGTCCCGGACGTGCGCGACGGCCTGAAGCCCGTTCAGCGGCGCGTGCTCTACGCGATGAACGAGCTCGGCCTGAATTCGGATAAGCCCCACCGGAAATCGGCGCGTATCGTCGGCGATACGATGGGTAAATATCATCCCCACGGCGACAGCTCGATCTACGATGCGCTCGTCGTCCTGTCGCAGGATTTCAAGAAGGGCATGGCCCTGGTGGACGGCCACGGAAACTTCGGCTCCATTGAGGGAGACGGCGCCGCAGCCATGCGTTACACCGAGGCCCGCCTGAAGAAATTCACGCAGGACGTGTATCTGAAGGACCTTGACAAGGACACCGTCGATTTCATCCCGAACTTTGACGAAACCGAGAAGGAACCCTCGGTGCTGCCGGTAAGGATCCCGAATTTCCTCGTGAACGGCTCGGAGGGCATCGCCGTCGGCATGACGACCTCGACCCCGACGCACAATCTCGCCGAGGTGATCGACACCATGGAATACTACATGGATCACCCGGAGGCCGGGACGGAGGAGCTTCTGCAGATCCTGCACGGACCGGATTTCCCGACGGGGGGACTAGTCATCAATAAATCCGACCTTCCGGAGATCTACGCGACCGGAAAGGGAAGAATCCGCCTGCGCGGAAGAGCCGAGATTGTCCCAGCGAAAAAGAAGAGCGAAAAGGATAAAATCGTCATTACCGAAATTCCCTATACGATGATCGGCGCGGCGATCGGCAAGTTCCTCTCCGACGTGGCGGATCTCGTGGAAAAGAAGGTCTTCCCGGACATTACGGATATCTCGAACCAGTCCGGCAAGGACGGCATCCGGATTATCATCGAGCTGAAAAACGGCGCGGACGCGGAGAAAATCCTGCAGGGCCTCTATAAAAAGACCAAGCTCGAGGACACCTTCGGCGTCAACATGCTCTGCATCGTGGACGGTAAGCCGGAAGTGCTCGGCCTTTCGCGCATCCTCGAGGAAAACCTGAAATTCCAGAAGGAAATCAACCGCCGGAAATACACCACGCTTCTTGACAAGGAGCTTGCAAAGAAGGAGATTCAGGAAGGCCTGATCCGTGCGGTGGACGTAATCGATCTGATCATCGAGATTATTCGCGGATCCAAACGGCTTCAGGACGCAAAGGACTGCCTCGTAAACGGTAATACGGCGCCCGTGACCTTCAAGTCGAAGGCCTCCGAAAAGGCGGCGAAGGAGCTGCACTTCACGGAGAACCAGGCGCAGGCGATTCTCGACCTTCGACTGGCAAAGCTGATCGGTCTCGAGATCCTCGCGCTGCAGAACGAGCATAAGGAAACGCTTGACAAAATCCGCCGCTATGAGAAAATCCTGAAGAACGAAAAGGAACTCGTGCGCGTGATCAAGCAGGACCTCGAGCAGATTAAGGAAGACTATCAGCTGCCGCGGCGCACGGAGATCATCGACGCCGAGGAGGCGGTCTATGAGGAGGCCCCGGAGGTGGTGCTTCCGGTCGTGTTCACCATGAACCGCTTCGGCTATGTCAAGATGTACGACCTGTCCTTCTACGAGAAGAACCGCGAGGCCATTCAGGAAGAGGCGCGGGAGATGGTCTTCTGCATGTCCGACTCCCGGATCCTGCTGTTTACCGACATCGGAAACTGCCATCAGCTGAAGATGAAGGACGTCCCGCTCTGCAAACTGAAGGACAAGGGAATCCCGGCCGATAATATTTCCAACTACGACTCCTCGAAAGAAGAAATTCTGATGATTGATTCCTTCGAGAATTTGAAGGATAAAATCTTGCTATTTGCGACGTCTCATGCTATGATAAAGCGAGTGGAAGCTTCTGAGTTTGATTCTGTGAAGAAAACAATCGCTGCGACAAAGCTTGCAGATGGTGATAAGCTGCTTTATGTCGGAGAAGCCCGGGGAACCGATACGGTTCTCGTGACGAGCGAGCGGAACATTCTCCGCTTCAAGACCGAGGAGATCTCGCTGTACAAGAAGACCTCCGTCGGCGTGAGAGGGCTGAAGCTTTCAGACGGTGAGACGGTGACGGCCGTATACGATTTCGATCCCGGCGCGAAATTCGTCGTCAAGATCGGAAAGTCCAGGGTGAATCTGGCGGAAGTGCGGCTGAAAAAGAGAGACGGCAAACCGGAGCATATTAAGTAACAGGAGGATGTGAGAGAAATGGCTGACGACAACAGGAATCTCGAGGATCAGTTAAACATTCTGTTTGACAGTTTCGATGACGAAGAAGAGATTCAGGAAAGTGCAAAGGCTGCGAAAGAAGCGGCAGCGGCCGTGAAAGATACGGTGAAAGCGGAGGCGAAGGAGCCTGCCTTCAATATCCCGGCACTCGATCTTACGAGAATGCAGGAGGAGGCGACGGCGGAACCGGAAGCGCCGAAAGCGGAGACGCTGGTCTTTGAGGAGCTGAAGCCCGAGAAAAAGGCCCCGGAAGCGGCCCCGGAGAAGAGCGTCCGCAAGCCCGATCTGGATGATTCGGTGATTGAAACGAAGGACCGCCGCCTGAATTTTGCCGATTTTGACTCTCTGATTCCCGATGACGACGATGATGAAGCTCCGGTCGCCTATAAAAAGCCCGAGGAAGCGGCGAAAGCGGCGGAAGTAGTCAAGGAAACCGTGAAGCCCGAGGCGCCGAAGTTTGTCTTCGATCCGATTGAGGACGATGAGGACGAATTTGACGAGAACGGCTTTGAGGATGCTCCCGACGAGGAAGAGGACGAAGAGCCGGAAGTAGACGCTTCTCCCTTACGCAAGAAACGCGAGCAGGAAAAGGCGGACAAATCGACCTTACGGTCCGTGAACCAGAATACCCGCCGTGATCCGAAGGCGGCTTCCCGAGAGGATCTTCGGAAGGAATCCATCCGTTTCTGGATCTTCACGGCAGTCGTGGCGCTGATCGTAGCCGCCGCGGTGCTGTTCATCCTGAATAAGCGCGGTATCATCAACCTCTTCGATAAGCCCGAGACGACGGTGGCGGAGGTTTCGACAACCGAGCCTACGACCGCCTCGACGGAAGAAACGACGACCGAAGAGCCGACAACCACCGAGGAACCCACCACCGAGGAGACGACGACGGAAGCGGAATCCACGACGGAGGAAACTTCTTCGGAGACCGAAGCGGCCGCCGGACCCGAGAGCGTTGTCGATAATTACGCGAATATGTTCATTGTGAAGTACGATGCGGAGAACCCGGAGCGTACCCTGAACGTCCGTGAGGCGCCGGTGGACGGTGCGGTCAAGGCCTATATGCCGGCTTATACGGGCGGTGAAATCCTTGAAAATCTCGGCAACGGATGGTTTAAGATCCGCACTTCCGGTATGGAAGGCTATATCGCCGGAGACTTTGTACTGTACGGCGACGAGGCGAAGGCGATCGCCGCGGAGCACGCGGTGGAAGGCGTGCGCGTGACGGCCGAGGAGTCCCTGAACATCCGCGTCTCCGCGAGCGCGGATTCCGAGAGCGTCGATTCTGCTCCGAAGGATGCGGTTCTCGAGCTTCTGGACGAGGACGGCGATTTCTACCGGGTTCGTTACGCCGGCGTGGTGGACGGCTATGTCAGCAAGGAATTCGCACAGCGCGGCTGGTTCCTGAAGGAAGCCACCCTGAAACAGGAGTAAACAATACAAATTTTCAATAGATTTTGCTTGACAAGCGGCCCGAAAACCTTTATACTACATTGGTGCGTCGTTTTTAGACGTTCAAGAGACAGGATGGATTATGCTGATTGATCTTTCAGAGCTTCTGCCTTATCAGGAAGGCGAGAGAGAATATCCGGTATCTTACGGAAAAGAAATGCTTTCGGCGTATGAAGTTTCTTCCGCACCTGAATTTGTGCTGAAGATCCTGCACAGCCGGGACAACGATTTCCGGGTGCTTGCGGAAGGGAGCCTTCGGGTGATGATTCCCTGCGCGCGCTGCCTGGAGCCGGTGGAACAGACAATCCTGTTTACTGCTGACCGTTCATTTGACCTCTCAAGCGGACTGGATACGGATGGCGATGAATGTGTGTTTCTGACGGATAAGGTTCTCGATACCGACGAACTGATTGCGGATGAAGCGCTGATGAATCTGCCGATCCGGGTACTGTGCCGTGAGAACTGCAAAGGTCTCTGCGAAACATGCGGCGCAAATCTGAACCATGGTCCCTGCGGATGCGGGGAGAAAGAGACCCCGACCCGAATGGCCGAGGCCATCATGGCGGCCATGAATGCCGCAAAGAACAAAAAATAGGTTTTGCCGCTCAAATTTTGGTAAGGTAAGGAGGTGTACAGTATGTCCATTTGTCCTAAGAATAGAACTTCCCGCGCTAGACGCGACAGCCGCAGAGCGAACTGGAAAATGAGTTCTGTTAATCTGGTAAAGTGCAGCCACTGCGGTGCTTTAATGAAGCCCCATTGCGTATGCAAGCAGTGCGGTTACTACAACAAAAAGGAAATCATCAAGACCGAAGCTTAAGCTTTCCCTTTGATGAGATGAAAAGGCCTGTGACGAATGAAAAGTCGCAGGCCTTTTTCCTTTACATCATTCTGAAAATCGTTTATAATAGTGAAATCACAGAAGGTAAAGGGAGGGGAAGCGCATGAACTGCGAAGAAGTACACCAGAGTTTTGACGTTTTTCTGACCGACCGGATGTCTGTCAATGATACGGAGGAATTCATCAGTCATATTGAACACTGCAGGGACTGTTTCGACGACCTCGAGGTGTATTATATGGTCAAGGCGGCGACCGGAGAGCTTCCGGAAAAGGAGCTGGAGAGCTATGACCTGACGAAGCTTCTTTCCGACAAGCTCGAGGAGCGCCGCAAGTATGTGCGCCGCAGACGGTGGATGCGCATGGTGCTCGCGCTCGGCGCGGCCCTTTCTCTGATCTTTGCCGCCTATTTTATTTTCAGACTGTTTTAGAGGAAACTATGGAAACGAACGATTTTCTGCTGCTGATCGACGGATCAAGCCTTTTAACCACCCAGTTTTTCGGAAATCTCCCCCGGGAGATTCTTTTTGCGAAGACGCCGGAAGAGAAGGCGAAATACTTCCACAAAATCATGATGACCTCCGGCGGCGTCTATACGAATGCGGTCTACGGCTTCTTAAGAACCCTGTTCGCGATCCTGAAGGACCAGCGGCCGCGGTATCTTGCCGTCGCCTGGGATCTGACGCGCGATACCTTCCGCCGGAAGCTGTATCCGGACTACAAGGGAAACCGGCAGGAAACGATGCCGCCGCTTTCCGAGCAGTTCGATCTCTGCCAGCGGGTTCTTGCGAAGATGAATATCCGGGAGTTTATGTCCGAAGAGTATGAAGCGGACGATTACTGCGGAACGCTCGCGGCGCGCTTTGAAGGGGAGATTCCGGTTAAGATTTTTACCAAGGATCACGACTACCTGCAGCTCGTCACCGACCGGACGCATATGTGGCTGATGCACACCTCCCAGGAAAAGACCGATGAAATGATCAAAAAATACCGGGTGGACCGCAGTCTCCAGAACGTGCCGGCGCGGGCCTTTGAGCTGGACCCCGCGCTCGTCGAGGCGGAATTCGGCGTGGCGCCCGCGAATATCAATTCCCTAAAGGGCCTGCAGGGAGATTCCTCGGACAATATCAAGGGCGTTCCCGGCGTCGGACCGGCGACGGCCGTGAAGCTGATTCAGAAGTACAAAACCGTGGACGCGCTTTACGGGGCGATCCGCGGGCTGGACAAGGCCGGACAGGAGAAAATCAAAAAGGAGTGGAAGGAAGAACTCGGCATTACGCGTTCGCCGCTGAATTTCCTCCTGAAGGAGTCCGATACCGAGCTTGTCGGTGAAAAATCCGCCCGGCTTTCCGAGAAGCTTGCCACGATCAAGACCGATATTGACCTCGGGGATCTGCCGCTTTCGGCGCTTTCCGTGGAGGAAATCAGCAAGGACGGCGTGCAGGAGGTGCTGAAGGAGCTGGAATTCTCTTCGATCAGCGCGGATTTCTTCGACGAGGACGCGGAAGAAGAGGACCTCACGGCAAAATTCAGAACGGTCACGGACTATGATGAATTCCAGGCCTTGACGAAGGAAGAAATTCTAAAGGCGTCTTCTCTCGGGCTTTCCCGGGTCCCCGGGGAGTCGCTGTCCGTCGTGCTGCCGGACGGGAGAGGATACGAATTCCGGGAGCAGTTCTTTTTGACGGAGGCGCTTTTTAAAGAATTCGCCGGAAAACTGTCGGAGGCCGGAATCCCGGTCTATACGCCGGACGGAAAGGGACTGTACAAGCTGTCCGGGAAAATTTTCAGGGACGTCGTCATTGCGGCCTATCTCCTGAATCCGCTGAAGTCCGACTGGAATATCAGCGATATTGCTGCGGAATATCTGGGGAAGGACCGCCTGCCGGAGCACCCCTGCACGGCAGCCTACATTGCGCTTCAGGCCGGCCCCGTACTGGAAAAGAAGCTGGAAGAGCAGGGCATGCTGAAGCTGTATCAGGAGCTCGAGCTTCCCGTCATGGGCGTTCTCGCCTCGATGGAGAGCGCCGGGATTCTCGTAAAGAGGGAGGAGCTCGAAGCCTTCAGCGCCAATTTGAAAAAGACGATTCATGCCCTTGAGGAGGAAATCTACGAGCTCTCGGGCGAGACCTTCAATATCAATTCGCCGAAGCAGCTCGGCGAGGTGCTCTTTGACCACTTAAGACTTCCGCACGGGAAAAAGACCAAGTCAGGCTATTCCACCGCCGCCGACATTCTGGAGCGGCTCGCGCCGGCCTTCCCCGTCGTGCAGAAGATTCTCGACTACCGGACCTATGCCAAGCTGAATTCGACCTACGCGGAGGGGCTGCAGCAGTTCATTTCGGAGGACGGACGGATTCACGGCGATTTCAATCAGACCGTGACGGCGACCGGAAGACTTAGTTCCGCGAACCCCAATCTGCAGAACATCCCGGTGCGGCTTGAGCTCGGACGCGAGATCCGGAAGGTCTTCGTTCCGGCGGAGGGCTGCGTCTTCATCGACGCGGACTACTCCCAGATCGAGCTTCGGGTGCTCGCGCATCTCTCAGGCGACGAAAACCTGATCGCGGCCTACCGGGAGGCAAAGGATATCCACGCGATGACCGCCTCTCAGGTCTTCGGGGTTCCGCTTGAAGAGGTCACTCCGCTCTTGAGAAGAAACGCCAAGGCCGTGAATTTCGGTATTGTCTACGGCATTTCGGCCTTCTCGCTTTCCGAGGATCTCTCGATCACGCGGGAGGAGGCGCAGCAGTATATGAACAATTATTTCGCCACCTATCCGAAGATCAAGGGCTTCCTCGACCATACGGTGGCGTCCGCGAAGGAAAAGGGCTACTCCGTCACGATGTACGGACGGCGACGCCCGATTCCGGAGCTGTACTCGGTGAATTTCAACCAGCGCTCCTTCGGCGAACGCGTGGCGATGAACGCGCCGATCCAGGGAACGGCGGCGGATATCATGAAGATCGCAATGGTCCGCGTTTCCGAAAGACTGAAGAAGGAGGGCCTTAAAACCCGGATCGTGCTGCAGATTCACGACGAGCTTCTTCTGGAGGCCCCGGAGGAAGAAAAGGAGCGTGCAGAGGAAATCCTCGTATACGAGATGGAGCACGCGGCGGAGCTCGCCGTAAAGCTGGAAGTAGAGGCAAAGACAGGAAAGAGCTGGTATGAGACCAAATAAGAAGGAAAAACAGGCGGACAGACCCCGGAATTCCGACAAAAGCTTCCTCATCGGGATCACCGGAGGCATCGGCGCGGGGAAAAGCACGGTTCTTGACGCGATTAAGGCGCGTTTTCCGGTTTTTTTGATCGAAGCCGATGAAACAGGCCGGAAGCTCATGGAACCCGGGAAAAGCGTGTTTTTGGCGCTTGTCCGGCACTACGGTCCGCAGATTCTCCGGGAGGACGGCACGCTTGACCGCGCAAAGCTCACGGAAATCGGCATGAAGGACGAGGAAAGCCAGAGAGAATTGAACGAGGTCGAGCATCCGATTATTAAAGAGGAAATTCTGGAGGAGATCCGGAGGATCGAGGAATCCTGCGATACCATGCCGGTCATCCTTCTCGAAGCCGCGCTTCTCATCGAAGGAAAGCTTGACGAAATCTGCGACGAGGTCTGGTTCGTGTCCGCCCCGAAACCGGTGCGGATCCGTAGGCTCATGGAAAATCGCGGATATTCGAGGAAGAAGGCGGAGTCGATCATCGCGCGTCAGCTTTCCTACCGGGAGTTTTTACGGCACTCGGACCATGTGATCCATAACGGCTCGGACTTTTCGAAAACAACGGCGGAAATCGACCGCCTGATGAAGGGAATCTACGCTACAATATGCGATTCAGAAGTATAGCAAGCGGCAGCAACGGAAACTGCATTTTTACAGACACGTCAAATACCCGCATCCTCGTCGATGCGGGCATTTCCTGCAAACGGATCGAGCAGGGCCTGAACACGCTCGGGCTTACGGGGCAGGAGCTTTCGGCGATCCTCGTTACGCACGAGCACAGCGACCACATCCAGGGTCTGAAAATCCTCGAAAAGCACTGCCATGTGCCGCTCTACGGAACCGCCGGAACCCTGCAGGCGATCAAAGACAACGATAA
Source organism: uncultured Lachnospiraceae bacterium (assembly GCA_946632055.1). Taxonomy (GTDB): domain Bacteria; phylum Bacillota; class Clostridia; order Lachnospirales; family Lachnospiraceae; genus UBA1267. The sequence goes on along the minus strand of CAMPAR010000003.1, from coordinate 3,224 downwards.
AGAGGGCGTGCTGGACGGGTCGCTGTTTCACATCATCCGCCCCGGACAGGATTTTTTGATCGGGGACTACACGGTGCAGGCGATCCGCACCTCCCACGACGCCGCCGACCCCTGCGCCTACCGTCTGACGGCGGAAGAGAAATCCGTCGCGGTCATGACGGACCTCGGCATCTGGACCCGGGAGCAGGCGGAGGCGCTGCAGGGCCTTCAGGGTATCCTGCTGGAAGCCAACCACGATATCCGTATGCTGGAAGCCGGAAGCTATCCTTACGTTCTGAAAAGGCGGATTTTAAGCGATTTCGGGCATCTTTCGAATGAAATGTCGGGCAAGCTTCTCGACCGCATTCTGGGGCCGGATCTGAGCTTTGCGCTGCTCGGTCACTTAAGTGAAGAAAACAACTATCCGGATATCGCGCTGATGAGCGTCCGGGGCGAAATCGACGCATCGGATTCCCCCTGGAAATCCTCGGATTTCCGGATTGAAGTCGCGGGGCGCTACGAATCCTCCGATATTTTTGAAATCTGATGAAACCTTTCCGTACCCTTCTGCGACATATAGAGCAGAAGGGTACATTATACGAGCGGAAAATAGTCAGGAGAGAAGCCATGGAAGACCAGGAAATCATCGAAAAGTTCCGGAATCGGGATGAGGGCGCAATCGCAGACTGCGCGCTGAAGTACGGCGGATATCTCCGGAAAATCGCCATGAATATTCTCTCGGACCGGGAAGATGCCGAGGAAGTGCTGAATGATTCGTACTACCAGGCCTGGAACGAAATTCCTCCGGCGCATCCAAAGAATCTTCTCGGCTTCCTGACGGTGATCTTAAGGACGAGCGCGATCGACCTCTACCGGAAAAAGAATTCGGAAAAGCGGCGTGCTTTACGGGAATCGATTCCGCTTTCGGAGCTTTCCGAGATTGCTTCGCCGGACGGCGTGGAGGAATATGTGGAGGGACGGCAGCTCGCGCTTTCGATCAGCCGCTTCCTCCGCGAAGAAAGCCGGGACGCGCGGGTCGTCTTTGTCCAGCGGTACTATTTCATGGATTCGCTTTCCGACATCAGCCGCGCGACCGGCTTCTCCATCGGCAAAATCAAAACCCTTCTGCACAGAACGCGTAAGAAACTCAGGAAAATCCTGGAAGAGGAGGGATATCAGCTATGAAACGCGACGATCTTCTTAACGCCTTGAACGGCATCGACCGCGACATCGTGGAGGAAAGCGCGAGGCTTCGTAAGAACGCAAAGAAACGCACGAGCCGGTGGAAGGTGATCCTGCCGATTGCGGCGGGACTTCTGCTCGCGGTCGGAGCCGCATGGATCATTTCACGAAACAGCAGCCGGAACTCTGCGGCGACGGACGGCACCGAGCTCATCGAAGCGCAACCTTCATGGACCGGCAGCACGCAGGAAACTCTGGAGCTTGTCTCCGAAAGTACGGATACAGCGCCCGAAGAAACCACGCCCGCGGCAGTCCCGGAGCAGGTGGAGGAAAGCACTGAAGGCATCACGGAAAATAATGAAACGGAGCCCTCTCAGGCGGTGGATCCGAGAACGCTCGGCGTGAGCCTGATTTCCGCGATTCCGGAATCCATTGACGCGTATATCCGGGAGCATCTGAACGATATTATGCTCCTGATCAAAAGTCCGGACTTCGGCATCGAAGCGGATGAGAGCGCCCTGTACCTTCTGAAGCCCTTTGTTTATCAGAATCAACCGGAGAATGAAAGCGGGCTAGCAAGTTACAACTTTCCGGTGATTTCGGGAGACAGGATTCTTTGCACCCTGATATTCAGCGAGTATGAAGGTCAGATCAGCATGGGGAAAAGCATTGTCCAGAACGAGGATCTGACGGCCCTTCTCGGCAATCCCGAGGAGCATGAGGTGCGGCTGAAGGATGTGTCCTCTGCGGCGACCGCGGCGGAAGAAACCGAAGACGGGGAGCCGCTGACAGTGGGCTGCCTGCCGCCGGAATTCGAATATCTGCCTACGGGCAACTATACGGCATTCTCCGACCAGCTTTACATGGACCTGTCCGTGGAAAACATCCCGACCATGCAGATTACGGTCGAAGGCCCCGTAGACAACCGCGGCGCCTTTACCTTCGGGACCAATGTCGAGCTTGATGGTGAAGTCCTGTCCGTACTGGAAAACATACGGAACGCATCCGGGAGCAGCAAGCTCTTCGGGGAGCAGCTCAGTCTGGAATTATCCTCGGATTCCGGGATCTTTACGGAATACTCGGAAGATTATATTCCGGAAACAGGGCTCAGACGCTGCTTTATGACCTACACGGACGGCGTCGGTGACAGAAATTCGAAAAACGGTTCGATGACGATTTTCCTCGGCTATCCGACCCATCCCTACACCGAATCGGAGAGCCGGATCGAAATCAGCGGGCAGATGCGGCTCGACCCCTATGTGACGGCCCCCGAACGCCTGACCCTGAAGCTTCGGAGCGGAGAACAGGCAGTTCAGCTTCGCATCACGCTGCAGCCCTTTGTCGATCAGGCCGCAAGAGAAAAAGCGGAGCTCGTGCAGACGCTCGTCCCGGATGCCGACGCGGCAGCGACCCACGTCCTCTATGCCGATGATGCAATGATCGCCGTCCGGACGGAGACGGGCGGGAAACAGCGCTTCCTTCTGCTGGAAAAGAACAAAGAAACCTGGGAGACCGGCTTTGATATCCTTTCGGACCGGAAGACCATGTCGGACAAATCGCGGGAACTTCTGGGCGCAGCAGAACGTTTCTGGGAGCATTATCAGGAAGTCTATCCGCTGAATGTGGATCTGGCGGACAGAGCGTCCCAGTTTATACGGAATACCCGGATCGGGGTGAGACGTGATGAAACAGGGCCGGAAACCGCGGAAACCTTCAGTGAGGAAGAACTGCAGCTGCTTCGCAGTGCCGGCGCGATGAGCTTTGAGACGGAAGCGATGGACCGCTTCCTTCCGATGCTGATCGCCGAGGAGTTCGGAACGGACTCCGGGTGGCTCATCTTCTCCGGTACCTTCGCCGTCATGAAGCTGGATCTTACGGGACTGGAGGCTCCGGAACTCGAGCCGCTTCTTGAGAAAGAATTCGGAAGCCATCGGGTGAGATATTATATTGTATCCCCGATCCGAAAGCATTCCGGAGAGATCGACGATTTATCCTACAGGATTCTTGAAACAATGAATCTCGAATCCCTCTTCTCGGCCGAAAGCTCCACGATCGGAGAGTGG
>CAMPAR010000002.1 GCA_946632055.1 uncultured Lachnospiraceae bacterium | reverse complement strand
CCTTCGCAGGCCGCGCGGACCTGCCGGATCTCGGAAAGCACCTCCTCGTCCTTCCCGTCCTTCAGCCAGCCGACATTGATGACCATATCGATCTCATCTGCGCCGTTTTTCACCGCGTCTTCGGTTTCAAAAACCTTCGCCGCCGTGGTGTCGTAGCCGTTCGGGAAGCCGATGACCGTGCAGATCTTCACGCCGCCTTTGGCGTATTCCTTCGCCTCTTTCACATAGGAAGCCGGAATGCAGACCGACGCCGTCTGATAGCGGATGCCGTCGTCCACGATTGCCTTGATCTCCTCCCAGGTTGCCGTCACGGATAAAAGCGTATGATCCACCTTCCCGAGAATTTCCTTAACGTCCATTGTCCCTCCTTCGGATCAGGTTCCGGTAGCACCTGTAGCACATGCCTTCGTAGCGGTCGTTGCCCCCGATCAGTACCTGGTCCCCTTCTGTAATGATTTCCCCGTTTTCGTCGAAACGGGCGTTGACTGTGGCCTTCCGCCCGCATCGGCAGACGGATTTGATTTCCGTAATACTGTCCGCGATTTCAAAGAGCCGCTTGGAGCCCGGAAACAGCTGCGTCATGAAGTCCGCGCGAAGCCCGAAGCACAGCACCGGCACATCCGATTCATCCGCGAGATCCTTCATTTCATTCACCTGCTCGGCTGTCAGAAACTGGCATTCATCGCAGATAATGACGTCGACCGGCTCCTTCGCATTCATGCTCCGGTAAAGCGCCCCGATGCTGTCCCCGGGCGCCAGCGCGACCGCCTCCTGCTTCAGTCCGATCCTCGAGCGGACGATCGTGTGCACGCGTCCCTCCTCGTCGATCGTATCATCCCGGTTGTCTGTCGCGGGCTTCACGAGAAGCACCCGCTTGCCCTTCTCCTCATAATTGAATTTGGTCATCAGCGCCTGGGCCGTTTTAGAGGAACCCATCGCGCCGAATTTGAAATAAAGCTTTGCCGTAAATTCACCTCCCCGGCGGCAAACGGATCCTGAGCCGCCGAAAAAAGCATCCGTCAATCACCTCTGCTTTTGTGAATCATTGTAGCATAGCGCGGCAAAAACCGCAAGATGGTATCTGTCGGTCTTGACATTGTATCGCTGAGGCGATAAGAGACTGCGCAGCCTTTTTCAGCGATGATGAACCGCCCCCTGTCTTCCCCACCAATTCGACGTTTTTCTGGTTTCTGGTGGTTGCTTCAAGCATTTCTCTCCCGGGGATTACCACCGTTCTCAGAGTTTTTTAGCTTCCGGTGGCGCCTTTTGGCCTTGCTTTCCCCGAGACTTGCCACCGCTCTCACAGTTTCCATGCTCCCGGTGGCTTTCTCAATGCCTTGCTTTCCCCGAGACTTGCCACCACTCTCACAGTTTCCATGCTCCCGGTGGCTTTCTCAATGCCTTGCTTCCCTTGGGATCACCACCACTTTTACATATTTCTTGCTTCTGGTAGGCTCCTTCAAGCATTTCCTATCCTGGGGATTACCACCATCTCCACTTACTTCTGGCTTCCGGTAGTGCTCCCCTCGACTTTGCACCCCGAGAACCACCACCGCTCTCTCAATATTTAAGCTTCCCGGTGGTTTTCTTCCCGCCAGCTTACTGGACCCTACCACCAAATCATGGGATCTGCTCACCTTTGGTGGAATTTCGCCGCTAAGGGGGGAGTTATCGAAAACGAATAAACAGAATTCGTTTTCGATAAACTCGCAGGGGATAATAATTGCGATTTGGGCAAGCCCAATCCGCAACTGCTTTCCTCGCATACAATAAACTGCGAAAAAAGGCCCCGCTGTTCCCAAAACAGGAGCAGCGGGGCCTTGATCATATACACTACAGTTAATGAGCCTGTCGTCATCAGGGAAACCGAAGTCTCTCCTCCATGATCAGGGTGCGGCGGGTTTCCTTACCGGGTAATAATTTCCACCGGCACATTCAGGATCTTCGCGACCTTCACGATTTCGTCGATATGACGGCCAACGCCGGCGGCGAAATGATGCGTGGGGCCGGCTTCCGACCACAGATCCACAAACCTCGCGGCGCCGCAGGTGAAGCGGGTGCGCATATTGGTGTCGCCGATTGAAAGGATCGGGCCGTCCTCATTGACGCCTTCCGCCACAACAAACTTGAAATGTCCGTCGCCGTCCTGCGTGATCGCAAGATAGGTGACCGGTCCGAGGTAGGGATAGAACTGGGTGAGGTATCCGCCGCCGACCTTGCCGTGGAAGACCTTGACGATCTTCATCGTCGGCTTCTTCTCCGAAATATCCGCGTCGCCCGAGCCCGAATGCCCGATGATCGCAATGTCATCGTTGAAATCGATGGAATACATTTCGGAAAGCTGGCCGGTGCCGGAAAGTGTTTTCATGATCGACATCGCCATCGCGACCTTCATATCGCCCTCAACCGCGCAGGCGGTGCCCTGCTTGATCAGCATCGAGAATGCCGGAATCAGCATGCTGTCGAGGATGCCGGCCTTGCCCTGCGCGAATCCGTCGTAGTGGGAGGCGATCATGCCGATCTTCTCGTCCTTGACCCACTGCTCGAAGGCGACGACGTACTTCGCCATCTCCCAGACTTCTTCGATCGATCCGCCGCCCTCGATATCAAAGGTATCGAGGATGTCCTGCGCCTTTTCGCGGATCGCGTTTTCATCGGTAATATCGTCCGCGATCGCCCACATTTTCTCCCAGTCAAACTGCTTCGTGTAGAGGAACATTCTGCGGTAGAGGTTCGATTCATCAATGTAGAGGTCCATCATGCCGGGATACGGACGGCCGATCTGAGCGATGTTCGTATCGCGGAAGCGGCGGCGCACCTGAGCCGCGCGGCACCACTCGTCGATTTCCTTCTGTACGTGCGGATCGCCGCCTTCGACAACGCCTGTAATCACCGCGTGGCGCTTCCCGTGGCGCTCCAGATCCGCCACCATTTCACCGACCGCGCCGCAGGCATAGCCTTCGCCGAGCCAGGTCGGGATGTCGGTATGATCATAATCGAGCGCTTTCAGCTTCTGCACATTCACGAGGACCACCGGAACATCCAGATCACGCACGGCAGGAAGCATGTTGTAGGAAGTCGCGTAGGTCAGAAGCTGCATAATCACAAGGTCCACGTCGGCCTTGCGGAACTTCTCGCCGGCTTCTTCCGCGAGCTCCTTATTGTAAATCATGCCGCCGTCAATAATCTCGACCGTATCCGGAATCGTCTTCTTGAAGGCCTCAAACTGAGACTCAAATTCCGGAACGAGCTGCGGGAACTGCGGAAGATACGGTCCGTGGCAGATGGAAAATACGCCGACTCTTGCTTTGGTGTTTACTAACATAGGCTTCTCCTTTTATAAAATAAAATAATGATAGAGTCACAGGGTATATTTGGAGCGTTTCGCACTCACCGGATGCTATTTTATCCGTTTCTCCTTCAAATGTCCAGCGAATCCGGGCAGAATGTCGTAAAACAGGTAAAGCTTGCCGGATTTATAATAGTCCGGATCGAACATTTGTTCTTGACAATCGTGTCTTCTTCGTCTATAATGACCTTGAAAGGAGAAGCGATGTGCACCCGTTTTTATATTGATGTCAGCAATGAAGAATACCGGGAACTCACCGAAGGGCTCGACCGTTCCGTTCTGATGGAACGGTTCCGCATGAAGGGGCCGGCGAAGCTCGTCCGGGACGGCGAAGTGTTTCCGACGGATATCGTCGGCGTCCTCGCGCCAAATCCGAAGGGGGAGCCGCGCATCTATCCGATGCGCTTCGGCTTCCGTATGCCACAGGATGCCCGTCCTCTCCTGAATGCCCGCGTGGAATCCGCGGACATGAAGCCGAGCTTCAGGGATGCCTGGAAGTCCCGCCGCTGCGCGGTTCCGGCCTCCTGCTATTTCGAATGGGAGCATTTCAGGGATCCCGAGACCGGCAAAATCCGCACCGGCAGCAAATATCTGATTCAGCCTTCCGGCGCTTCCCTCACCTGGCTCCTCGGGCTGTACCGGATCGAAAACGGCCTGCCGGAATTCGTGATCCTGACGCGGGAGCCCTCAAAGGAGCTCTCCCGGATCCATGACCGCATGCCGCTGATACTTCCGGAGCAGTTCGTCCGCGCCTGGGTTCGTCCGGATGCCGATCCCCATGCCTTTATGGGGGAAGCGCTGACGGATATGTACATGGAAAAATGTTCGGCTCCCGTATAAAACAGTCAGCAGTCACGGATGGAGCAATTGTTTTCCGGACTGATTGCAGACTGTTTTTCACAGAGTTCAGGAGGCGTTTTGGGACGTATTCTTCCGGTAGATGAAGACCGCCAGAACCGCTAGAAGCGCCGCGGCCGCGCCGGTCACCGCTTCCACTATAAGTGTATGAGCTCCGCTCCTTGCCAGTACGACAATTCCTCCATCCACAAGAAGATGCAGAAGAATCGCCAGCGGATACAGCCAGACTTTGCCCTTTTTCTTCGCGGCAAACCAGACCAGCACGGAAAGCGACAGGTGAATCACGATGGCAAAAACCCTCTCCGCTATGCCGAGAAGAAACAGGGCAGGCGTCGTGTCAATCAGCGTCCGGAAGATTCCCTCGGCCTCGGCAAGCTGCTCTTCTGGCACCATCGACGTAAAGACCTCGGTTTTCCCGAAATTGATCAGCGCGGAATAGATCAGGTTGTTGATCATCCCGAGCCCGAGAAGCCAGAAGGCTTCGAAGCCGCCGTGTCCGGCGCCGTACATCAGGGCATTGACATCCTTTTTCCGGTACTTTTTCAGTACAGTCTTAAACGCAATGAACCGACCGCTTTCCTCAAAAAGCCCCGCCATAAAGCCTCCGTAAAGCGCATACAGCCATATGTGATCCCGGATCACCTTCCCCATGCCGGAGCCGAGCACCAGCTGATGGACGAGCGCCTCCAGAAGAAGCGCAAACACCAGCATGACCGCGCATCCGGCGAAAAATGGCATCAGGTCCGCATTCTTTTTCTTACGAAGCCACAGAAGCATTCCGATGGGGGCCGCGATGCTGAAAAGCAGGGCAACGCTCATAAACACGATCGATAAAACAGGGACTTTGTCACTCATGCTTCTTCCTCCACGAATTGAAGCCTGATGCCTGTCTCACTGCTGTCTGCTCTCTTACATCCAGTACGCTTCGCGTACCACCGAGGGGTCGATTGACGCGAGGTCCTTCGCGCCGGTTCGGAGCATCATGGCCTTCAGCTGGTTCGTGAATTCCTCGACGGTTTTTGCCACGCCATCCGGGCCTTCCGCCTCATACGGCGGCATGAAGGGCCGGCCGACAGAAACAAGGTCCGCTCCTCTTGCGAGCGCCTTGAAGGCGTCATAGCCGTCCTCAATTCCGCCGTCAACGATCAGAATAAAGTCCGGTCCGACCGCTTCGCGGATCTCCGGAAGCAGGAATACATGCGGGGCCGCACAGCGGAAAATATTGTTGTGATGGCTTAAAATGACGCCGGCCGCGCCGATTTCCTTCGCCGTCACAGCGTCCTTCGCGCTCATCACTCCCTTGAAGAAGAAGGGAAGCTTCGTCGACGCGACGTAAGTCTTCAGTTCCTCCAGCGTCGGCTGCTTCATCTGGTAACCGGCGACCAGGGAGTCCTGATCATCCTCGGAATTTGTCGCGTGCTCCACATCGATGCCCACAGCGACCGCGCCGTGCTCCTCGGCGAAGCAGATTCTCGAGAAGATTTCCTCCGGGTCCGCGTAAGGCTTGATCACCTTCATGACCTTCGCACCGGTCGCGAGCACCTTTTCAAAGTCGTCGTTTTCGCCCATGCCGACGGAGCAGAAGGCATTTGCTTTCTTCAGCCCTTCCGCGTAGCCCGCCATTCCGGGCTTCAGGTGCGAAAGCGCGGCGCCCATAACGGGCGTGTCAAATTCCATCCCGAGGAAGCTGGTCTTCGTCGACGGATGGACCGAGCCTAAGATCCGCCCTTCGATCACCAGGGAATCCAGATACTTTCTCGCGATATCCATGGAGTTGCTGTTTTTGTTTCTGATCATGTCATCGTCCTCCTGAACGTAAGTCAATTCGCCCGAACCCGGCGCAGTCTGTTTGAAGTCATCATATCATCTTTTTTTCAGGAAATCAATAACGCGTACCTTCCCGATGATTCCTTCCGGCCGGATGGTCTTCGGCGCGTCCATCGAGAAGACCGGTCCTTCCGGCGGATAGAATTTTGCGACCTTTCTCGCGGGCGTCGCTGCCATGTCGATCCGAAGCGTATTCTTTCCGGGCCGGATGGCTCCTGACAGATCATATACCCACTCCGGTGCGATCCTTCTGCCGCAGGAAATTCCGTTCACAAAGACCTCCGCTCCGTCGGACATATAGTCGATCGAAAGAATGGCGGAAGAAGCCTCCTCCGGAAGTTCAAATTCCGTCTCATAGCGCAGGCAGTCCATACAATCGGGATACAGGACCGAAATGTCCGAAAGCTCCGGAAGCGGTACGGCCTCCTTGAACACCGGATACTCTTTCGCCATGCAGGAGGACAGCCGGAAGTCCGTGAGTTCCAGAATCTGTCTGTCTTCGGCAGCGCTCCCGACTCTCAGCTTTTCCGCTGCAGGAATTCTGCATTCTCCTTCATAATTTCCAAAGAAGAGTACCACAGGATTGCAGTTTGAGACACGCAGCGCTATCCGGCTTTCTTTGCCCGAAACCGACTGCTCCGCCGGACGGACCGTATTGTCGTACGGGTCGTAAATCCAGGCTTTTTCGGTATTCGGGATGGTTACCGTACCCTCATAAGGCGTTCCGACATTGTTATTGACAAAGAAATACAGGTCGCTGTCCGTGCGGTAATGCAGGAAGCGAAGGTCGGAGGAAGAGACACTGAATTTCAGCTCGCCGATGCCGAGGTCTTTCAGGACCGTGATCAGTTCCTCTGTATGAACAAGCGTGCCTTCCGCCTCCCGGAAGCCATCGGCAGCCGAGGCTTTCGGAAGAACATCGATAAAGAAAACAGGGAAACCGGCTTTCTTCGCTGCTTCGGAAAACCGTACAACCGCCTCCGAGGTCACATCCGACGCCGGAACGATAAGTGCCTTGTACTCATAACCGTTGACACAGAGCTTTCCGTCTGAAAGAGAGGCCGGATAATCAGGTGCCTCTGTCAGCGCATTTTTCTCGATTTCCCGGGCCGATCCCGACGCGCCTGCAGCCTCCGCACCGGTATTCAGACAGGAGCTGAGAAGATCCGACGGCACAAAATCGTAGTCAATCTGTGCTTCCGCGAGAATCTTCGCGGGAACATCACAGTACATATCATTTTTCACGCTCGGAAGCTCCGAAGACCAGTCTCCTTCCGCGTGATACAGAACCGCGACCTCCGGAGCCGTCCTGCCGTCTGACAGAAGATGACACATTCGCTGCATATACTCCATCAGCTTCGCGAAGGAAGGATACTGTGCGTTTTCGCCGTGTGCGTAAAAATGCGGCGGGCAGTCCGGATCCGGGAAGGCTTTCGGAGAGAAGGCATGGGGAACATAGCGGTTGATGCCCGATACCAGGAAATTGTCGGCAAGATATTTCATCTTATCCACACCGAAATCCCAGCCGGTTGCGCCGAAAATCTCGCAGAGCGCGCGGCCCTTCTTATGCGGATCAATATGCGCGTGGGAAGACGCCCATTTGCCGATCGTATAATAGTAATAGTCGCCTCCCATCGAGTCCCGCGTGCTGTGCTGGGACCAGGGATGCATCTGGGAGCTGAATACCAGGTCGACGCCGCCCATGTGATTGCCGTGCATCGCGCGGAAATAGTGGCCGAGGCCGCCGCCAAGCGCATAGGACAGATGCTTGTCTTCCCAGATATGGCCGATATACTCGACGTCATGCGCTTCGCACCAGGCCGCCAGCTGACCCGCGAAGTTCTTTTCAATGAGTCTTGTCACAGCGTCCATGTAAGCCGTCCTCACGCGGATGGTCAGTTCATCCGTTCCCTCTCCCCATAAGAGCGGCATCAGATTCTTCCAGCCTTTGCCAAGCCGCTCCTCCAGCATTTCAGGCAGATCCTTCTGCCAGGGATTTGTGAGATGGCGCTGCCCTCCGAGTTTTGCAGTCTGATAGCCTCCGGCGATATTCCCGACCATCGGCTCGTCCGAGAAAAATCCGAGAATCGTCTTCCCGAATTCCGAAGCGTACCTCTCGTAATGCTTCTCATAGACTTCGTCAATCAGTACGCGGACGCTGTCATGATCGAGAATGTTGATATAATCAGTCCTCCCGTCACCGTTATGCGTGAGGAAGGTCACATAGATTTTCCAGGAGCCGTTCGGAACATTCCAGATCAGGGTTCCGTCCTGAACAAAGGAACTGATGTCCTGAGGATTGGTGAGACGGCCTTCGTCATTGATCTCCCAGGCCGTAACGGAAAGGATTTCCTCGTCGTTTTCAAAGAATTTCTTTTCCGTTCCCGGGCGCTGCGGCGGCATCCCGGGAAACATTTTCGGCGTTACTTTGTCAAGAACCGCCGCATGGATATCAAAACGGTTTGCCGGCGAAGGGCCGAAGCACTCGACCGCCACAGAATCGATATACCAGGGACGCAGTGCTTTGTCTGCTTTGGAAATACCGCCGTTTGCGTGTCCCGTCGGGAAATGGTCATCATCCAGAATCCACACCTTCATGCTGCGCTTATGTGCCTCGTCCAGAATCACATCCATATCCTGCCACCACTTCGGGCCGCAGAAATCCGGATGCGGACGGCATTCGACGCAGACAGAATGGATATTGGCCTCATCGATCGCGCGCATATAGTCCCGGAGCGTCTCTTCGTCCTCTCCGTGCTGCCAGAAGAAAGGCAGAATATAAGACCCTCCCTCGTTTTGTAAAAGTTCCTCAATTTTCCTCATAAAAAGACCTCCGTCAGAATATAATATACGACAATTACTGTCATCTATTATACCCTGACAGAGGCCTCTCAACCAGTATTAAAATCAATTTTCGGGTTGTGAAATATCTCTTCGCGGACTATTTCATGCAGGAACTTCCGTCTTCCCGTCCATTTCCTCATGCCCGACAGGATTTTCCGGTCTCCGGGTCCAGCCTGAACTGTGAGATGAACTCCCACACCATATCACAGAGTGCCTGCGAGGGCCAGTGCGGAGATTTCGCCAGTCCGATAAAGCGTGCGCGCACTTCGCCGTCTTTACTCACACAGTCGCCGATATAGTGGGAACGGTTTTCCCGAAGCTCAACGGAAGTTTTTTCAAAGGGAAAGCCTATCTTCTCGACAACGATATCCGCGGTTTCCGCAGCCGCCTTTCTTACCTCTTCCTCGGGTATTTCGGGGCAGCCGTTTGCTATCCGCCAGTTGTTGATCGAGCGGATCTTGTTCGTGCCGGAAAGATCAATCCTCTTTGGCGCTTTTTTCTTCGAATCCGCTTCTTCTTTCTTCTCTTCCGGCTGGCCGGTCCATTCATTTTTCGGCTCATCGCGGGTCACCGGAATCAGACCGAGCACCTCATATTCGCCCATACAGCAGCAGACGGGGACGGTAAACTCCGCTGCCCGCTCTGCCATCTCCACCGTTGTATTCTCTCCCGGCCACAGAAGGCCCGCCTGCTCATGCGCATCCGACTCGCCATTGGCAAACAGCATTCCGCCGGTTCCGACCGCGGCAAACCTTTCCGGCCAGCGGAGTGCGTGACGCGAGGTCATGAAACCTCCGAGAGAGTATCCGACCATATAGACTCTGGTTCGATCTGCGGGGTAGTTTTCGAACGCATAGTCCATCAGCTTCTCTATGGATGCCGGCGTCTCATCTTCCGGAATGATCACAATCAGTTCTTCTCTTGCCGCAATATTCGTATAGCCGTAGCTTTCCGCAAGGAAGATCGGATTGCCTGCACCGTGCAGGACAAAAAGAAGCGGATAGGTTTTTCCGGGCGCTTCTCCGCGTACATAAGACATCGGAAGATAACTTGCCCACTTTGTCCAGGGTTTCTCCGGGTCCGCGTCATGCAGTTCTTTTTTCAGTCCTTTCTTCTCCCAGTAACCGACCACCTCCGGCGCCATTTCGTTTTCGAAGCCGGCCTTCAGACAGATTTTGTTTTCGCACATAATGCGGTAGGTTTCAGAGCGCCCGAAAACCTCGATGTCCATTTCGGAGGAGCTCATCAGCTTCATCATTTCAAGATCACGTCTTGTCATTTCATCCATGTCAGTCTTTCCTTCCTGTGTTTTTTTATACTGCTATTCTAAACGATTTCGCCTGAAATCACAACCTTCAGCGGCTATCGATTTTCCGCTTCGTACTACTGGAAAATCTTTCTCTTCTGCCGGATTTATTGACTTTTTCCGACCGGGAAGAGATAATACTTCCATACTGCAAATACTATCCGTCCGTCTTAGGAGGCAAACAATGCTGACTTTTTTTCAGACCGAATCCGAACAGCAGTTTTCCGTCCCGCTGATGCTGGTTTTTCTCGGAGAAAACTACGCTCAGGAACCTGTCGAACGCCCGCTCGGAGCACAGAATTTCCAATGTTTTCTGACCCTGAAAGGACAGGGCGATCTATTTATCAACGATGAACGGACCATCGTCCGGGAAGGAGACTTTTTCCTTCTGTACCCGGGTGTTCCGTGCAGGTATCGTGCTTCCTCCGGCAAATGGATCATCGCGAACGCAGGCTTTACCGGTCCCATCTGCGCACCGCTTTTCTCTCAGCTTGGCCTCTCGGAAAGCGGTGTCTACAGCTGCAGCAATCCTCAGGTCTTCCTGCAAAACCATCGAAAGCTCAAGCGGCTGACGGAGCGATCGGATGACCAGAGGGACTGGTCCCCCGCCTGCTATCAGTTTCTGCTGGAAATTTCAAAGACACTGACTTTCCGGGCCGAGTCAGATCCTCTGACTGACCAATATGCGGAGAACTCCTACGCCTGCCGCGTCATCCGCCATCTGGAAACCCATCTGACAGAACCCCTTTATATACCGGAACTAGCCGAAAGCCTCGGCATCAATCACCAGTATCTATGTACGGTTTTCAAGAAGGAAACCGGACTCACCATTGTCTCGTATCTCAGGCGCCTCAGGATCGGAAGTGCCCGCATGATGCTGGAGCGTTATCCTGAGCGCACCGCAGCTGAAATCGGCAGGGCCTGCGGATACGATTCGCCGAGCTATTTCGGAGCACAGTTCCGGCTTGTCACCGGCGTGACACCGGACCAGTACCGCAAGAAAGGCTCCTCAATCCTGCAGGACTGAATATTGCCGCCCTGCAGGATATCACCGACGATAATCGAGTAGGAGGGGGCAGCCCCTCCTACTCGATCCTGCAGCGCGGACATTCGCAGCCTGCGGCTGCTCATGTCCTACACCCGGCAAATGCGGCTCTGTGCGAGCACAGCCGCGCTTGCCGGGTTTGCTGCACATCAAAAAAGGAATGCCTCAGAAGACACCCCTTTCTGATAACCGGTTCAGCTTTTCTTCATATAGCTGTCAAAGAACTCCGACAGCGTCATTTTGCCGGGCATTTCCCTGCCGATCTTCTGCATGCTGTAATCCGTATACTGGATAAATTCCATGCGGTTTCCGTCCGGATCCTGCAGCCACATTGCAAAGGTCCGGTCAATATTCGGCATCGGCGGATGGACGACAGAATCCTTGCCGCCCTTTTCAAGCACTTCCTCATAGAATTTCTGCACATCGTCGACCGTATGCGCGAAATGCGTAAAATTCAGATCCCGGTGCTCCTCCGGCACATGGGGGACGGTCGCATCCAGCGTATTGAAGAGCTCGACAAACTGACCCGGCGCATCCTGAAATTCCATGTAGACAATCCATTTCACGTCCTTCACGGACTCCAGATACGCGAGACGTTCCTTCGGCATACTGTTCCTGCGTTCTTCATTGTCCGGAATCATATCACCGTAATAGATCGTGAATTTTTCCTTGCAGTTCAGGAACGTTTCATACCATCTGATCGACTTCTCAAGGTCCTTGCAGTTAAAGCCAAGATGCATGTTGGGGGTAATGATCACAGGGGACTCCTTTCATCTGTTCGGAAACGCCCGTGCGCTTCCGGCGCCGGCCGCTCAGAGCGTGCTTCAGCACGTTCTGAGGGCGCTTTCTTCAGTATCTGTCGGAACCGCAAGCGGAAGACTTCTCGTGCAGGTCGAAGCAACGACACACTTCTTTCCGTCATTCTGGTCGGACTCAAACATCCGCTCCTCGATCTCCAGCACGTGCAGGCACCGCTCGCCGCTGACCCGGGGCTCTCTTCCCTCGATCTTCGCCCAGACCATGTCCGCAAGGCCGACGCCGCGGCTGTTGGTCTTGAACGCGTAAGGATCCTCAATCAGCTTCCGCTGCGGCTTGTCGGAATTTGCGTAGTCTGTATTATTCTCATAAATGCTGATCTCGCCGTTGAACCAGTCGGGGCAGGCGAGATACAGGATTCCCTTGTTGCCGTAAATCGCAAAATAGGTCTGGTCAAAGAAGCAGCTGTCGCAGTTGATCGCAAGCGTTCCGGTGACGCCGCTTTCCATCTCGAGGATCGAGTAGACCTGGCTCTCGTTCGGGGTCTCGACGATCTCGCCCTTTGTCTGAGACGGCGGGAAGTTGTCGATGTGGCGCTGATAGGGCGCCTTGATATCGGCGGAAACCTTCGCGACCGGGCCGAGCAGATTGATGAGGACGGTCAGATAGTAGCAGACATAGTCGTGAATCAGTCCGCCGCCCGGACGGTTCAGATAGCGCATCGCGGGGAGCATCTTGTCATTGTCGCGGTTTCCGACCATCGCGAAGGACGTGATCCTGCCGAGTCTGCCACTGTCGATAATCCGGCGCGCATTCTGCACCCAGCTTGCGAAGAAGGTGTCCGGCGCGGAGCCGATCATCAGGTTCTTCTCCTCGGCAAGCATGATGAGTTCCTGCGCTTCGATGATATTCATCGTGAAGGTCTTCTCGGTATAGACGTGCTTTCCTGCCTCCAAGGCGCGCTTCATGATCTCATAATGCACGCTCGGCGGCGTCAGGTTCAGGATGATCTCGATCTCCGGGTCCGCCATCAGTTCGTCCACCGTGCAGGCCCTGACACCGTACTGGTCCGCGACTTCCTTCGCTTTATCAATATTTCTGTCCGCGACGGCCGCAAGCTCGACAACCGAGAAGCGCTTCGCAATATTTTCAATATAAATCCGGCAGATCATACCGGTGCCGACGACGCCGACCTTCATTGGGGTAATGGTTTTTTCGCTCATGTCCTTTTTCTCCTTCTTCGCCATCGTTCCTCACTCCTCAAATCCGTTCGCGCGCGTCACTTCGCTGTACCACTTCGCGCTCTTTTTCGGGATGCGCTCTTCGGTCTCATACTCGGTATAATACAGGCCGTAGCGTGCGCAGTAGCCGGCGGACCATTCGAAATTGTCCATCAGGGACCAGAGATAATAGCCCCTGAGGTCAATGCCTTCTTCAACTGCCTTGTGCGCAAAATGCAGCACCGATTTCACATAGTCAATCCGGCGGTCGTCCTGAAGATTCGCTTCCTTCCCTTCGTTGTCGTCATAGGGAAGACCGTTCTCCGTGATATAGATCGGGATATTCAGATGGTATTTGTCGACCAGCATGTGCAGGACGTCAAGAAGCGCTTCCGGATGGCTCTCCGGGCGGTCCTGATAGTTGCCGCCTTCCTTCCGTGCCTTCTGCATCTCACGCATCTTCTCGGCGTTGTCAACGAGGCCGTTGTAGAAATTCAGGCCGTAGAAATCAAGCGGCTGCCGGATCGTTTCAAAATCGCCCTCTTCCGTCTTCGGCATCAGATCATTCTCCTCAAAATAGGCGAGAAGGTCCTTCGAGTATCCGCCGAGGAACAGAGGATGCAGGAACATGCCGTAGCCGCGGATTTCGTTGCTTATGCGCGCCATTTCCTCGTCCTCCGCATTGCCCGGACGTCCCGGATAATGGCGCCAGATGTCGACGACAATGCCGATCTTCGCGGTTTTGAAGTTATAGCTCCTGAAAAGCTTCACCGCCTCGCCGTGGCAGAGAAGCAGGTGATGCAGGGC
Organism: uncultured Lachnospiraceae bacterium; assembly: GCA_946632055.1. GTDB lineage: Bacteria > Bacillota > Clostridia > Lachnospirales > Lachnospiraceae > UBA1267. Next base: position 62,844 of record CAMPAR010000002.1, on the reverse strand, counting down.
CAGGCGGGCATATTTTTCATTGTGAAGGCCGGGGGCGAAGAAGCCCGCGCCGTAGCCGACGTAAGTCGCGATCGGCTCGTTGAAGGTTACCCAGAAGTCCACGTCATCGCCGAAATTGTCAAGAAGCACCTTCGCGTATTCGGTGAACCATTTTACGATCTCACGGTTTCCGAAACCGCCTTGAAGCTGCAGCTGATACGGCAGGTCCCAGTGGTACATCGTCGCGTTCGGCCTGATGCCGTTCTTTTTCAGAAGATCAATCAGCTTCCGGTAGTAGGCGATTCCGGCTTCATTGACCTTTCCGGTGCCGTCCGGCAGAATCCGCGACCAGGAGAAGGAAAAGCGGTAGGAATTCACACCGAGCTCCTTCAGCATCTCCACATCGCGCTCCACGAGATGATAGGAATCACAGGCCTTGTCCGGCCGTCCGCCGTTCTTGATCGCGCCGGGGATTCCGGCAAATACGTCCCAGATCGACAGGCCTCTGCCGTCTTCGTACGCACCGCCCTCGATCTGCGCCGCCGCCGTCGCGACACCCCAGGTAAAGTTCTCAGGGAATTTCAGAAACATTGCTTTTTCCTCCTTCAATCCAACTGGTTTTGATAATACAATTATAAAATACGGTCTCGGATCCCGCAATATAAGTATCGTGGTATTCCTGTAAGGATAATTGGAACACGGCAACGGGAGCAGTTCCCGCCGCTGTCATCCTAATATGAGCCTCTTCGCAGCACCGGGGACAGGTTCCGATTGACTAATTTAGTCAATCGGAACCTGTCCCCGGCGGCAAGCAGAAGCAATCACCTGTGAATATACACCCTGGTCATTTCCGGCTCGTCATCTCCCTGTGCCATGCATAAGAATTCCCAGCCGTAACGCTCATAGAAACCGACATGATCCGTCACGAGGTACAGCGGTGTGACGCCCTTCTTCCGCATATCTTCTACGGTCAGGTCGAGGAGCCGTCCCGCGATTCCCTGTCCCCGGTAAGCTTCCTCCGTATAAACCGCGCAGACATTCGGCGCGAGATCCTTCCGGTCATGAAAATCATTTTCGATGACCCCCATGCCGCCGATGATCCGATCCCCGCGAAGACACAGATACCAGCCGTATTCTGTCTCTCCCGAGAGATACGCCCGGATACAGTCAAGATACGCTTCCTCCGGGACGCCCCATTTCTGATGGAACCACGCCGCGGCGGTTTCGGCAAGTTCCGGCCGTTCCTTTAATGTAATATATTGATACTCCCTCATTATGATATCCTTTCATCGCTTTCAAACTCGATCTCTTTCAGTCCGTTCGAACTCAGTCTGTAAACCCTGTCGCAGACCTCAGTAATAAACTTCCGGTCATGGGAGACGCTGATGATCGCGCCCGGGAACTTCTGCAGAATTCCGCGCACTTCCGGCCCGGAAAGCGGCGAAAAGTTTCTCGTGGGCTCATCGAGCACGAGGACGTCCGCCGCTGTCAGGCTGATTTTCAGGAGCAGAAGCTTCGCTTTCTGTCCTCCGGAAAACTCCCGGATCGGATGGAACATCTCATCTTTGGTATATTTCATCGAACCGAGATAGGTCCGCACCGCTGTCACATCGTCCTTCTTTCCCGACGGCGCCAGATACTCCACCGGCGTCTCGTCATAGGGCAGCGTTTCCTCGTAATTCTGAGACATATAGCAGGCCGAAAGATCCGGCCGGGAAAGCAGTTCCTCCGCAATCTTCCGGATCAGCGTCGTCTTTCCCGAACCGTTGTCTCCGATGATGCAGATTTTCTCCGGCCCCCGCACACTGAGCCCAATGTTTTCCGCGAGAAGCCTGCCGTCCGGCGCCTTCAGTTCGGGGAGGCTGTATTCGATCACCGTCTTCCCCGCAGGCATTTCTCTCTGCTGTTCAAAGCGTATCGTGATCGGCGACTCCTCCTCCGGAACCTCGGTCATCTCCTCGTGCTCCCTGTCGTAACGTTTTTCGAGGGATTTCACGGCCTTCATCTTTTTCTTCAGCAGGCGGCCGCCCGCAGGATCCTGCCGGGAGATATTCCGAAGATCCGACTCCACCTTCTGCTCAATGCGTCGGAAGCGCTCCAAGGCTTTCTTCTCTTCCCTCCGCTCGCTGTACGCCTCCTGCTTCTGCTTATCGAAGGCCCGCGCCCGCTCCTCCATAAAGCTCCGAAACGGGACATTCGCAACCGTCACTCTGGAAACGGTTTTCCGCCGCAGCTGTTCGAGAAGAATCACCCGGTTTGCCGTCCGTTCGATCAGGGTCTCGTCGTGGGAAATATAGAGAACCGCGCCGGGAAAGCGGTTGATCAGATCCTCCAGAGAACGGAGGGTCGTTAGATCAATATCGTTGGACGGCTCATCGAGAAGCAGGATATCCGGGCGGCCAAGCAGCAGCCCCGCCATCTGCACCTTGACCCGCTCTCCGCCGGACAAGGACCACATCTTCTGATCGGAATAGAAAAGTTCTTCCGGAAGTCCCAGCTCCGCCGCGGTTTTCCGAAGTTCTGAAGGATTCGCTTCCTGAAAGGCCGGAAGCTCCGAAAAGTATCCATAAACCGTTTTCTCCTGATCCTCTTCCCGAAGCTCCTGCGGAAGATAAGAAAGAAGCTCGCCCTGCGTCGTCCGGATTCCTTCCGCGTCCGCATAGTCTTCCACCAGCCGGGGATCATAAATCCACTTGAGAAGCGTGGACTTTCCGTTTCCCTCTTCGCCGACGAGAACCGCCTTGTCGCCGCGGTTCAGGACAAGGTCAAAGTTGTTCAGGATCGTTCTCAGATCCTTTCTGTGTGTGATTGTGAGTGATTGGATTTGCAGCAAAAAAACACCCCCTCTGACACGCATAGACGTAAAAGAACAGTCTGTCAGAGCGGGGTGGTCATAATGGCTGCATAGAATGGTCGGAGATCGGCCAGATGCCGTCTTCTCCTTAGATCCGCCCGAAAAAACAGACAACTTCATTCAGTCCATGCAAACCAATGACGCGCATACCAAGCCCGTCAAATAACACAAGTTCACATCTTCTGAAATCAATTATCTGTTAATCATCGGTTCACCGTCACATGAAGATCATGTGCCTTTCAAGAGGATCTAAGCTATATATAACATAGCCGGGGCCCGGTGTCAAGCTGAAACGGGCTTTCCGGCGGCGCTACGCTCTGTCCTTCCGATAAAGCAGGAAATACGCGCCAAAGAATACGGATAAACCCATCACCAAAACGATGCCTTCCAGGGCCCACATCGGAAGATCAATGACGCCGAAAACACACAGTCCCGCCGCAAAATCCATCGCGGTATGAAGGAGGATCGCAAGCGGATACAGCCAGAAACGCTTCCGATCCCGCGCGGCATAAAACACCAGAATCGAGGCGCCGGTATGGAACAGCACCGCAAAGATCCGTTCAGCGAAGGCAATCCCGAGATCCGCAAAGGAAAACCCGCTCAGCTGGTTCACCATCGCCTCGACACTCGGAAGCTGCTCCGGCGCCTGCACCGCGACCTGGTCGACGACCGAAGAAAAGCTGCCGCTATTGATCATGACGGCGTAAATAATATACTGGATATAGGTAATCCCCAGGATCAGGATCACTTCAACGCCGCCGTGCCCGATCCCATAGGAGATCGAAGTCTCCCGGTTTCTGCGTTTCCGAAGAATCGTCCTGAAGGCAACGAGCCGCCCGGTTTCTTCAAATACCCCCGGAAAAAGTCCGGCCAGAAACGCAAGAAGCACCGGTTTTGCACTAAAAAAGCGACTGATCGCATGATCCGGAAGGCCCATGGCCGTCGGAAAGGCCAGCACATTCTGGATCGGTTTTTCAAGGATCATCACGAAAATCAGAAAAGCCGCCGCACCGACAAGAACCGTCGTCAAAGGCTCCTTCTTCCTGATCTTCCAGACGAGGGCGAGGAGCACCGGCGCCGCGATAAAGACCACTGCGCCGACCGCGAGCCAGACGAAGGACACAGTTCCTACGTGAGCATTCTCTGTCATATCACTTCACCTCCGCGTCTTTCCTGCTGAGGATTTTCTTCTGCCAGCTTCGCTTTCCGCATTTCGGGCACTTCATGTAGCGCGTGGTATTCATATGCATCGCAAAGCTTGTTTTCAGGAAAGAGGTGGGCTTGTAGATATGCCCGCATTCGGCGCACTCGTAATAGCCTGTCTTTACCTCGATGCCGAGGCTTGTAAAGGCCGCTGCCACCACAATGATGCATCCGAAAATAATAAGCACCGCTGCGATCGGGTCGCCGCTGCCGTTTTTCTGGACCATCATCATTCCGATGATGAACATCACAAGGCTTGCAAGGACGCCGATCCCCACAATGTACACCTCCGCGCGCATGAGCCTTTTTCCGTACTGTTCATTCTCGGTTTTCAGGTTCAGAATGAGTTCTTCTGATTTTGTGTCATAGTTTTCCATCGCGATTCGTTCGCCCGACAGGAGCTCGTTGACATTGATTTTCAGAAGATCGCACAGTTCCAGCATGATCCCGGAATCCGGCATCGACTTCCCGGTCTCCCATTTGGATATCGCCCGGTCACTGATTCCGAGCTTCTCCGCAAGGGCCGCCTGGGTCATGCCCTGTTCCTTCCTGCAGGCTGCAATGAATTTTCCGATTTTTGTCTGGTCCATCTCGGGCCCCTCCTTTCAGAGGCAAAGTATAGCCGGAATCGCCATGGAATAACACGAACCACCGGTTGATTTTGGCCGCTCTACCATCGGTTGAGCAAGCATTCAGCGTCCATTCCGGGAGGATTTCCTGAGGATCCCTATGCCGTGATCAGCCGAGCGCCACGTCAAGCGCCATCATCACCGTAAACCCGACCGCAAACATCACGACGCCGATATTGGAGTGCTCTCCCTCCGACATTTCCGGGATCAGCTCCTCCACGACGACATAGATCATCGCGCCGGCGGCAAAGGACAGAAGGTAGGGCATCGCAGGCACAAATAAACCGGCCGCGAGGATCGTAAGAAGCGTCCCAATGGGCTCCACCGCACCGGAAAGCGCCCCATCCCGGAAGGCTTTCCACTTGCTCTTTCCTTCCGCGTGCAGGGGCATGGAGATGATCGCGCCCTCCGGGAAGTTCTGGATCGCGATGCCGATCGCCAGCGCGAGTGCGCCGCCCGCCGTAATTTCAGCCGCGCCGGAAAGAAGTCCCGCGAATACGACGCCGACCGCCATCCCTTCCGGAATGTTGTGAAGTGTCACGGCGAGCACCATCATAGTGGTCTTGGCGGCCTTTGTCTTCGGGCCCTCCGCCTTTTCCGCGTACATATGCAGATGTGGAATCACATGGTCCAGAAGCAGAAGAAACAGGATTCCGAGCCAGAAGCCGGCAACTGCGGGCACAAAGGCAAACTTTCCCATACTCTCCGACTCTTCCATCGCCGGAACTAGAAGCGACCAGATCGAAGCCGCCACCATCACGCCGCCCGCAAAGCCCTGCAAAGCGCGCTGTACGGACCTCGAAAGCTCCTTTTTCATAAAGAAGACGCAGGCCGAACCGAGCGCCGTGCCGAGGAAGGGGATCAGAAGCCCCTGTAACAGATCTGTTTTCATGGCATAAATCCTTTCTGAAGTCAGCAAAAACGCCGAATGAATCCGTGCTTCTTCGTGAACAATCTGCTTCAGACTATACCACAGGCGGTACATTTCTGCAAGAAGCGGGTCGTAAACAGGCAAAACTTTAGTCCTGTTAAAAATCCGCCGGAGGTTTTTCCCCGGCGGATCGGATTTTCCATATCAGAATGTTTCTTTTTCTGTTTAGAGCCTTATTCAGAATATTCTTCCACGCCGATCGGGAAGCCCGGTTCCTCAAAAAGCCCCGAGCGGTGTTCCATCGACGGCGGACAGAAAGGTGTGTGTTCATAGTCTTTCGGATCAAAGGATTTCGTCAGCCGCGCGTGAAGATTCGTCATCACCCGGACGCTGATCAAGTTCCGGCCGTCCGCAATAAGGTCCGTGATATCAGCCCGTCTGAAGACCTGGTCCAGGCCCTCGACCTCCTGTCCGTTTACGGCAGCAAGAAGGGTGTCGGCTGCTTTTCCGAGCTTCAGCATGTAGCGGATTCCGTCCTTCTTTTCAACCGTAAAGCTGCCGGAATACGTGCCTTTTCCCGCAAAGTGCTCCAGTTCCGGATCGATTTCCGCGAAATCCTCCGCCTTCTCGATGATATAGGTGCGGCTTTCCGCAGAGAACCTGCTGCGGAGGAAAGAGTATTCCTCGGGCTTTTCGGGTTCGAACGCGTTCACCTGCAGCCGCTCGAAGCGGATCGGAATCCGATTCAATTCCGAAGCCGGCGAAACCGCCGCGAAGGCTTTCCGGCCGGCCGGTTCCTGACGGCCGGTCTTATCTTCCGCCAGGATCAGCATCTCATCCTCTTCGATCCACAGTCCGCCCTTTACCCTCGTCCCGTCCGCCGAAAGGCCCGAAGGACTGAAGCTATTGTTCCACGGATCATAAACGGACAGCGGCCCGCGGCTTTCGATGGAAAGCTCTGCATAGCTGCGGCTCGCGTCGCCCGGACGCTCATAGGTGTTTTTCGTTGTTCCCGGCCGGAAGCCGCCGCTGACGTGGGTCGTTCCAAAAGAAAGGTCCTTCCAGTCAAATTCAACCCTGTTATTTGCATACACGATGTAGAAATTACAGTCTTCCGTCTCATGAACGGCAGTAATCAGGTCGTGGCTGCACTGGGTGCGGATGCGCGGTCCGATGCCCCTGGACAGGAGCGTCTCCGGAACGTCTTCAATCATAGATACGAGCCCGGCTTCTTTTGCCGAAGAAAGAAGCGCAGCGAACTCTTCTTCCCATTCCTCCCGCCGCTTTTCATCCGCATAATCGCTGTAGAAACGGCAGGGGTAACGCTCTTCGCACAGCACGACCGGCAGTCCTTCGCGCTGCAGTCTTCGAAGTGTGCGGATGCCTTCCAGGGAAAGCTCGACCCCGGGCATCACGATCAGGGCCCGGTATGCGGGGCCTTCCGGATCCAGTACGCCGTCCTTCACCCGGCACACAGGAAGCTTCAGCAGGCTTTCGCATACAAATTCGTAGGAAAATCCTGCGTTCTGCAGCTTTCCGCCGTCATTGTAGAAGCAGCCTTCCCCGCCGTTTCCGGTATTTGTGTAGTCGCTTCTCAAGATTACAGCGTCCACTTTTTTCGTACCGAGGAAGATCCTGTTTGTCCGCGCGATCCGGTCAAGGACCTTTCGCGCGTCCTCTATGGAAAGCGTCCGGTTCCAGTTGTTGGAGACAAATTTGCCGAAGCCCTCATAACCCGGCCATTCGGCGCCGGGGACGCGGCCGTTCTCCGAAAGGCTTCCGTAATATGCGCCGGAATAGGATGCGCCATGCATAACCTGTGCGTTCATGCCCGCCATCTGGGCGCGTTTGATCCACCACAGGAGATCCTCATAGGTCTGGTTGTAGCCGAAACCGAATTCCGCCGCACATTCGAAGCTGTAACGCTTTTTCCTTCCGAGATGCGCCGCCGCGGCCATATCCTTCATGCCGTCAAAGGTCGGACGGCCGAGCGCTTCATTCTCCGGAATCCCCGGATACAACGCGCTGATTTCCTCTTCAAAAGGTTTATTATATGCCACCTGGTAACGGATCGTCTTGCCGTAGGCGTTCGCCATCTCTTCAAGGCCGCGAAGGTGGTTCTCGCAGTAGCAGTACGTCAGGGCTTCCATGAATTCCCGGTTCACCATCTCACCGATCTTAGGGTCTTCAAAGCTGTAGCCTGCCACCTCCGGCACTGCAAGGATGGACGGATGCTCCCCGACGACCGGCAGGAAAGGCCGGAGATCATAGCCGTATTTTTCTTCGAAGAAGGTTTCAAAGCCCGGCGTCCACTCGAGGGTCACGACATACTCCAGGGAATCGCAGAAAAAAGACTCCATTGACGGATAGTCATACTTTTCAAAAATCGGGTCCCAGTAAGCCTTGCAGGCCTCTACGCCTGCTTTTCCAAGGTGATCAATGACATAATTCATCCCGGAATTGATCTTCTGAACCGCCGGCTGTTCATAGAAGGCAAAGATCTTGTAAATATCGCAACTTTTCTCTGAAGCCTCTTCTACAGCAGGTAGATCAAACTTCATCGTCTTTCCATCTTCTGAAACAAAGGACATGAGGTCGATATAGCCTGTCTGATCCAGAAGCTTCTCTCCGATCTCCGGATAAGCCATCACTGCTACAAGCTTCGGCGTTCCTTCCGGGCGGACCGTCTTTCTTTCGGGAAGAGGGCCTTCATAATGCGTACCGGCAGACAACGTGAATTCGCCATAGGTCAGCTCGCGAAGCGCCGCGGGATCATCCGCGTCTTTGATCGCGGGTGAACTGATCGGCCAGCCGGGACCGTTTGCGATGTCGAGCTTCATACCGAGCTTCTCGGTTTCGTCTGCCGCGATACGAACCATTCTGTCCCAGTTTTCTGTGCCCCAGCCGTCTTCGCTGTGATCCAGTTCTGAATTTCTTCCGGATAATACGACAAGTTCGATCCTTCCGAAGCCGCGCGCGTAAAGCTGCCGGATCTCCTCTCTGAGATCCTCTTCATCCATGGCTGCAGCTGGCACCCAGTAGCGTACGCCTGGGCGCGACTCCATCGCAATATTCTCAAGAAAATCCGATTTCCGCTTCATGTCGCTTCTTCTCTCCCGTTTATAAAGGCGCAGCGAAAAGGCGTATACTGCACTGAATTCTGCCGCTGGCTTGAAGTGCTGTCCCACTCGACCTCGAAAAAGGATTTATACACGAAAAGCGAGAGCTTCCCGGCATTTACCCGCCGCCGTCCTGGAGCGAATGAGCAACAGCTCCTCAGTCATCAAATACCGCTTCCGCGTCCGGGCCGATAAAGCCCGGACGGAGCGGCTTCATCTTTTCCATCGGCGTCGTCATCGTATAATAGACGCCGGTTCTCGAGGCTGTCGCCGCGCCGTGGACGATCTCGATCGCATGCAGTCCCATTTCGTTCGAGAGCCGCTGCGGCCGTCCGTTCCTTAAGGCCCACGCAAGCTCCGTGACCCCGATGCCGCGCCGCGAGTGACGCCAGATCACATCTCTCGGGTCCTCGTTCTCCGGCACCGGGAGGAACGCGGTTTCCTGGCCGCTGTAGCCGTGCAGCATCGGGATCACCCGGTACTCCTGTTCCCCGGCCACGCAGAGTTTGATTTCTCCGCCGAAAAGATCCGGATCCGGGCAGATCAGCCGCCCCTTCGTGCCGTAAATCGTGATGCCCTCCTCGGGGAAGAGCATCGTCCCGGCATCCGCGGCCGTGAGGGTCGCGAGAACGCCGGATTCGAATTCCATCGCGGCCTGCATCAGGTTCGGCGAATCCGGGTCGTTAATGACAAGCTCCTGCCCGTAATTCGGATTGGCGGGGTGCGTAAAGTATTTTTTCGTCGATGCCGCAAATCCGCTGACCCGCTTCACCGGGCCGAAGATCGTGAGGAGCGCGTTGATAAAGTAGCTGCCCATGTCGTAGGGAATCGTTCCGCCGGGGCAGAAGACATTGCTGAGCCACCCGCTCTCGGGTCCCGCGGGGAGATAGCCGCGTACCACCGCCGCCGTTGCGGCAAGCGGCGTGCCGATCACGCCGTCGTCAAGAAGCTTCCGTACGGTCTGATATCCGCCGCCGAGACAGGTGTCCGGCGCGACGGCGATCCGAAGGTTCTTCTCCTTCGCAAGCTCATACAGCTCCTTCGCCCGCCCGAAGCTGTCCGCCATCATCTTTTCGCTGTAGACGTGCTTCCCGTGCTCCAGCGCGGCCTTTGTCACCTCATAGTGGCTCGGGATGCTCGTGAGATTGACCACAATATCGACGTCCGGGTCGTTCAGGAGCTCCTCGCTCGTCATCGCTCTGCCGCCGTATTCATCGGCCGTTTTTTCCGCGCGCCCCGGCACCGGGTCCGCCACGCCAATCAGCTTCAGAATGGAAAAACGCTCCGTGATATTCTTCAAATAGGTCCTGCTGATCGCACCGCAGCCGATCACGCCGACGCCATAGGGCTTCATCATGATTTCTCCTCATCCTTTCTTACTCAATTCCAAGCACATAGTTGTAAATCCGGACGCAGGTTTCCTGATCGTAATGCAGACCGTCCGGGGAGCCGAAGCCTTCCGACTTCAGGAGATTTGCCGTATCGATATACTCCGCGCGGCACTCCGCCTGCATCACCGCGTTGAAGCGGTCGATTTCGGGGTTCAGGCGCTCATAGCTTCCGCTGCAGGGACAGACCGAATAAAAGCAGAAACGAACCTCGGGATAGGTGTCGATCAGGCGGTTAATTTCCGCCGCGTAATCCGACGCGTGAAATTCCTCGGGCCAGGTCACGGAAAGCGCACAGTCGTTGACACCGAGATCGATCAGGACCGTATCCGTATTGCCGATCCGGAGCATTTCTTCCAGATACGGAAGGGCTTCCCCCGAGAACCAGCGCCAGCCTTCGCCGATCTTCGCAATGAAAAAGTCAAGCTCCGGGTCATAGGCCACATTCATCCGGAGCGCTTCCGTCCGCGAGTCTCCAACCCAGATTCTCGCGCCCTCCGCTTTCGAGAATTCCTCGAGCGCCGGCCCAATCGCGATTGACCAGGTTTCAGCCGGGGATGATTCGGTATCGGGTTCCGTTTCCGTTGTCGGCGGCTCCGTCTCCGAGGACGGCGGCGGACTTTCCGTGGTGGAATCGGCAGTGGAAACCGCCGGACTCTCTTCCGGGCCCTCCCGCACGGCTGCGATCCGTTCCTGCACCCAGCCGCCGATCTTCTCCCGGTATTTCCAGAACAGAAAAGCGGAAAGCGCCGCGAGAAGACCGATGCCGCCGAAAAACAGGATCCGGCGCCGGATATACATTCTTCGCTGCTTCAGTCTTTTTTCTCTCATCGCTCACTCCAGAATCATCCGCAGATTGTCATCCTGAGAAAGGGTATTCGCGTTGTATAGGACCAGAAGGTCGTCATAAACCGCTTCGCTTAAAATATGATCCAGGCTGTCCGAGGTATAGCGCGGGTCGATCACGCAGATTGTCTTGTAGCTCTCCTGAAGGAAGGGAATAAAGCAGTTCGCGTAGGAATCCTTCAGTACGAGCAGCGTCCGGTTGCTGTCCGCCGTCGTCTGAATGATCAGAATCGGGTCATTTCCCCCGAGAAACAGTTCATAAGGGTTGCTGCTGTCGAGCCTGCTGTAATCATAGAAGCTTCCGAAGGAATCATAGTCCTCGCTCGCGTGCGTGATCAGCACGTCCGAGCCGGGCGTTTCATTGTGATAAACCGTGATTTCGTCCAGCTGCTTCGGCGTAAATCCGCTCTTAGAGGCGAGCGACCCGGAAAAGCGGTTGGTCACGATACCGGGCTTAAATCCGGCTTCTTTCCATCCGCATTCCTTCGCATATGCGCTGAACATCCGGTAAGCGGTTTCCGTGCGCCAGTGGTGGTCGGTCCGGTAGAAGATCTCCTCTCCCTCCGCCTTCAGTTCTTCATACACTTCATCCGTATCAAGAATCCGGAAGTCCGGGGAAAGCTGCGCCTCAAATTCGCTGATATAGGCTTTTTCGTCTCCGGTTTCGGCGAAAGCCGGCAGCTTCTCCGGATAAACGGAAACCGCCGTCGGGGAGAGGAGAAGGAAGCAGTTTTCGAAGCCGTGCCGCTTGGTGAAGGCGTTCAGCGCTTCCGCCGTCCCCCGCATCAGCTCCTCGTCATAGTCTTCGAATTTCTCGATGAGCGTTCCGTCCTTGGCGTAAAAGACGCCGTTCGACTTGCGCTTTCCGAGGAACATCGAAAGGTTCATGCGGATCTTCATGAGAAGGCTCCGCTCCGGGAACTGGTCCGCCGCGTAGGAATCCAGACTGCTCATGGCTTCGCCGTCCAGAAGGGAATCCTTCGTAATTTTCGGGAACAGGGAAAGTCCGCGCTTTTCCGTCTCGCTGTAGTCCCGGTCCGGCAGAAGAAGATGCAGGGCCATGACCGCGATCAGCAGGAAAAAGCTCAGGATTCCGAGGAGTCTGTAGGTTTTAGAAACATGTGTTTCCGACATATCGTTTTTCTCCATCAATCAGCAGGTTCAGAAACGGAAATACAGGAAGGGGTTGTAGTTTTCCGTCACCAGGAAGGCGGTACACAGGAGGAACAGGAACAGGCCGATGGGGATCAGCAGCTTTTTCCTCCGCTCCATGAGGTGATCCCGCATCGAGCGCATAAAGGGAAGGCAGCACAGAACGGAAATTCCGAGCACCGCCGCATTCGAAAGAAGCAGATACCCGGTTCCGGGGCCGGTGATTCCGGCGCCCGCGCATCCGAAGAGATTCCTGAAAACGATCAGAATCTCCTCCTTCGTCGTACAGAGGAACAGCCCCCATCCGAGGAAAACCGTGAGAAGCGTCCACAGATGCTGCAGGAATCCCGGCATCTTTTTCCACTTCATCAGCACATATTTTTCAAAGAGAAGGAGAAGGCCGTAGTACAGGCCCCACAGAAGGAAATTCCAGGACGCGCCGTGCCAGAAGCCCGTCAGCGCCCAGACGATCAGAATGTTCAGCACATGCCGAAGCGGCTTCACCCGGTTTCCGCCGAGCGGAATATAGACATACTCCCGAAACCAGGTGCCGAGCGAGATATGCCAGCGCCGCCAGAATTCCGTGACGCTCTTTGAAATGTACGGCAGCCGGAAATTCTCCATGAAGTGGAAGCCGAGCATTTCGCCGAGGCCGATTGCCATATCCGAATAGCCGGAAAAGTCAAAATAGATCTGCAGGCCGTAGGCAATGAGCCCGGTCCAGGACGAAAGAACCGGCGAGGGACCGGCGGAAAGTCCGCTCGCGTCGAACAGGGCGCCGAGCGTATTCGCAAGAAGCACCTTTTTCGCCAGTCCGATGACGAAGAAAACCATGCCCCGTCCGAGCCCGGCAAAGTTCACCGTGCGCTCCTTCAGCTCCTTTTCGATGTCCTCGTAGCGCACAATCGGTCCGGCGATCAGCTGGGGAAACATGGTAATATACAGCCCGAACAGCATCGGGTTCTTCTGAACGCCGATCTTTCCGCGCTTCAGGTCGATGATATAGGAAAGTGCCTGAAAGGTATAGAAGGAAATGCCGATCGGAAGCGGCAGCGCGTGCGAGGGAATCCTAAGCCCCGTGAGGCTGTTCAGGGTATCGACGAAAAGCCCGTAATACTTGAAAAATCCGAGAAGCAGGAGGTTCAAAACAACGGCCGTCACCATGATTTCGCTCTTCCAGGAGGGAATCCGGTCCATGAAAAGTCCGAAGCCCCAGTTCATCAGGATGGAGAGGAGCATCAGGAGGATGTAAACCGGCTCGCCCCAGGCGTAAAAAAGCAGGGAAAACAGGAAAAGGACGATGTTTTTGGCGGTTCTTCCCGGCAGGATATAATAAAACAGAAGACAGAGGGGCAGGAAGAAAAAGACAAAGACTGTACTGCTGAAAACCATAACTACCTCTCAATCATTCCGCGGATCAGCCGGGCGCATTCCGAGGCCTCATGCCCCGCCGAATAAAGCGCATAGGTTCCGTTATCGTAAATTACCGTGTTCTGAAGCGTACTGAACTGATCCGTTCCGTAATTCTCAAAGGTGTTCTTCTGCCGAGTCAATCGCTCTTCCATGGCGTTTCGGACAGTTTCCGCCTTCGCGCCTTCCGGAAGCCGGACCAGCAGGATTTCCTCCACGTCGAGATAATAGGAAGGATACAGATAGAGAAACTCCTCATAATCAGAGGTCAGGAGGCCGAAGGCGTTCTTCACGCGAAGTTCGTTTCCGTCCTCAAAACGCGCTGTCAGCCCCTCGTCCTCCAGCGCCCGGCGGATTTCGGAAAAATCCGCATCCACGGGCTTCGGCTCCTGCATCCTCATATAGATAAAAGCGCCGAAGGCCAGGATAAACAGAAGGGCCGTCAGAATAAAAGCGCCTTTCAAAACAAGCTGGTGTCCTTTCATTACTTCCGACTCTCCTTCTGTCAGAATCCGGCCATGGCCCGGATGTTGTTCAGCCAAACCTGTGTGTTCGGTCCGTCAAAATGGATTCCGTCGCCGGCGCCGGGCGATACGCCGCCGGAAGCGTCGATGTAACCCCAGCCGTGACGCGCGCACATATCCGCGACAAGCGCGTTCCAGGTCGGAATTTCCCCAAGACGCGGGTCGGTGGATGCGACGACCGCTCCGACGTAAATCTGCGTGTTCGGCGACATGGACTGGAAGGCGGCGATATAGCCTTCGTAATTGCCGATCGCGCCGCCTGCGCCGTAGTTTAAGATATCGTCAACACCGTTCAGGAAAACCGCCTTCGCGGGAACGAGCGCCGCCGCTGCCTGGACATTGCCGTCGCCGAGCGTGACCGGGTTCATCGTCCAGAAGACCAGATTCCCCGGGTACAGTCCGTAAGCTTCAAATCCGTAGGTCCTGGAGTCGCCGATGAGCACCGTCACCCCGCTCGTCGCCGGCGCGGGAGGAGCGGTTTCAGGAGGCGCGGTTTCCGGAGGCGCTGTTTCTTCAGCCACCTGCTGGGTCTCCGGGGCCGGCGTCTCGGAAGGCGCCTGCGCGGCTGCCTGAGAGGCTAAAGCCGCCGCCTGGCGCTCTTCTTCCGCCCTTCTCTGTTCTTCCGCGATCCGGGACTCTTCCGCCGAGCTCTCCTCTCTCTTACTCTCTTCCAGCGACGCCTGTTCCGAGGCCGCGATGGCTTCGGATTCCGCGATCGAGGCCTGAATGGATTCTTCGACAGACACGGATTCGGAAGCGGACTCCGACATCGATTCCTCGATGGAAGACGCCCGCGCCTGCACGACTGCCACGCGCTCCGCCCAGGACTCCGATTCCGACATGGACACGGACTCCTCCACGGATTCGCTCTCCGATACCGATGCGTCGATGGAGTCCTGGATGACCTGCACGCGGGAGCTTTCCGCGGCTACGATCTCCGACCGCACTTCCATCACATCCCGCGCGTTTTCCGCCTCAAGAACGCTTTTTAAGGAGGCGTCCACAGATTCATTGGCAGAAGCCGGCTGACGGCCAGCAAGAGCCGCTGTCGCAGAGACAGCGGCTGCTGAAAGTAATATCAATACAATTCTAGATGCTTTGATCATATCAGCCAAATTTCAAATGATAATTCCGGATGCAGTCCTCAATGATCTGCATGGCGTCATCCGCGCCGCCCAGCTCATTGACAACGGTTTTCTTGCCCTCCAGACTCTTGTAATGCCGGAAGAAGTGCTGCATTTCCTCGAAGATATGCTTCGGCAGCTCGTCAATGTCCTTGTAATTCATGTAGGTCGGATCGGCAACCGGGATCGCGATGATCTTCTCGTCGCCCGCGCCGTCGTCCTCCATGCGCATGACGCCGATCGGACGGCACTTCACGAGCGTCATCGGGATGATCGGCTCCGAGCACAGCACCAGCACGTCCAGCGGGTCCTTATCATCGCCGTAGGTCTTCGGAATAAAGCCGTAATTCATCGGATAGTGGGTTGCGGTAAACAAGATCCGGTCCATCGAGAGGAGACCGGTTTCCTTGTCGAGTTCATACTTGACATGGCTGCCCTTCGTGATTTCGATGACCGCCACAAATTCGTCCGGACGCACCCGGGCTCCGTCAATATCATGCCAGATATTCATCTATTATGTCCTCTGCATTCTGATCTTCTGAAAAGTCAGGGATTTTCAAGACTTTCCGCTCCCCATTATGACACGAACTTGCTGTACTGTCAAGCTTCTGAATGCATTAAAAAGCCGTTAAAAAACGCAACTTTTCCGCTGATTTGCGCGCGTCTGTCATTGATTTTCCGTTCAAAATCATTTACAATGGAAATACAGAAACATTGAGGCAGAACAATCATGACACAGAAAGGTGATTTCATATGAGAAAGACCAAAATCATCTGCACGATCGGTCCCGCGTCCGAGTCCGAGGAAGTGCTGAAGAAAATGTGCCTCGCCGGCATGAATGTGGCGCGGCTGAACTTCTCCCACGGCACCCATGAAGAGCATCAGCAGAAAATCGACACCATCAAGAAAGTCCGCGAAGAGCTGGACCTCCCGATTTCGATCATGCTCGATACCAAGGGCCCCGAATACCGCATCAAAACCTTTGAAAACAAGTCTGTAACACTGAAGGACGGCGATCACTTCACGCTCACAACCGAGGACGTCATCGGCAATCAGGAGCGCGTTTCCGTTTCCTACGAAGGACTCGCAGACGATCTTTCCATCGGGGACCGGGTCCTGATCGCGAACGGCATCGTCATCCTTGAGGTCGAATCCATCGAGAAGCCGGACATTCACTGCCGGGTCATCGCGGGCGGCGTGCTTTCCGACCGGAAGAGCATGAACTTCCCGAATAAGCTGATGACGAACGACTTCCTTTCCGAGCAGGACAAGTCCGACCTCCTCTTCGGCATCAAAAATGACGTCGATTTCGTCGCGGCCTCCTTCGTCTCCACGAAGGACGACATGATCGCGATGCGGACCTTCCTCAACGAAAACGGCGGACAGGATATCGACATCATCGCCAAGATCGAAAACCGCTCCGGTGTGGACAATATCGATGAAATCTGCGAAATCGCGGACGGCATCATGGTGGCGAGAGGCGATCTCGGCGTGGAAATCCCCTATGTGGAAGTGCCGGCGGTTCAGAAGCACCTGATCCACCAGTGCCGGCTCCGCGGAAAGCGCGTCATTACCGCGACGGAAATGCTGGAGTCGATGATCCAGAATCCGCGCCCGACCCGCGCCGAAATCTCGGACGTCGCGAACGCGGTCTATGACGGCACCTCCGCGATCATGCTCTCCGGCGAATCCGCGGCAG
The DNA here is from genome assembly GCA_946632055.1 of uncultured Lachnospiraceae bacterium. Lineage (GTDB taxonomy): Bacteria > Bacillota > Clostridia > Lachnospirales > Lachnospiraceae > UBA1267. The sequence goes on along the minus strand of CAMPAR010000002.1, from coordinate 46,046 downwards.
GAAAATACCCGGTCGAATCGGTCCGCAGCATGGCCGAAATCGCCGAGTATACCGAGAAAAATATTGATTACAAGGAATGGTTCCACAACACGCCGTTCACGATCAAGAACAATCTCGACGCCATCTCCCACGCCGTCTGCACCATGGCGATCGACACCCACGCGAAGGGCATCGTCGTATCCTCCCGCTCCGGCATCACGGCGCGCTTCGTCAGCCGCTTCCGCTGCCCGGTCGATATCATCGGCATGACGACTTCGGAGAAGGCCTGGCGGAAGCTGAACCTGAGCTGGGGCGTGATTCCGGTGCTTTCCGAGCAGTTCGACTCGATGGACGTCATGTTCCACTTCGCAGTCATGCACGCGAAGAGCGTCTTCAAGCTCCAGAAGGGCGACGCCGTCGTCCTGACCGGCGGCCGGATCAACGGCCAGTCCGGCAACACCAACACCATCCGGGTCGAAACCGTCTGATTTCGGGGACAGGTTCCGGATGACTAATTTAGTCACGAAGGGACAGACCCCTGAACTTTCCTTATCGTATCTCTTGAAATATGCGTCACTGCAGAAAGCTGGCGCGGCGTCAGGCCCGCCAGCAGCAGTCCGCGGATCATCTGATCCCGCCTGTCTTTGGGAAGTCCCCTGATATATTCAGGCTCTTCAACACGGGCAAGCTCTTTCACAAGCATTCGAATTTCCTGCTCATCCATGTCTTTCTTTTTATCCAGATCCATACACTCATCCTCATTGTCGCAGCTCACAAACGCCTCCAGCGCTTCAAGACCGCCCGCCAGCCTCGCCGCCAGGGAGCATGTGCAAATGTCCTGCTGCCCTGACATTTCCCGATAACTGCTCCACGGATATTCTTCGGTTTTGCAGATCCCCGCCGCTTCCGGATTTCTTAAAATATATCTGAACACCGTGAGGAAATAGCTTTCGTCGTCGACCGGCTCACTCTTGAAGCGGTCCTGAAACAGGTGCCCCACGCGGTCATACTTCCTGTTATAGTAATATACATACGACGAAGCAATTCTTTTGAGGAATGCACCCGGATCATCGGCGCGAAGCAGAAAATGCACATGATTATTCATCAGGCAATATGCGGCAAGCTCCGCGCTGTCCCTCTCCAGCATCGTCCTCATCACCCGGACAAAGTGCCGCCGATCCTGATCATCATTGAAAATAACCTGCTTGTTCACCCCTCGGATCATGATATGATAATATCCGCTGCTGCTTTTTCTCCTTGCTGTTCTTGCCATGGTCTTCACCTCTCAAATACTGATTCGAAGATTATAGCAGAATCTATGCTTTTTGTAAATCCATCTTTTTGTGTATTATTTTGTCATAGTTTTTGATCTGATTTCAAAAAAAGAAGTCATCTTTCCTTGAGTTTCCTTAAGAAAATGATGACTTCTTACTGTTGTTTATGATAAATCCAAATGAAAAATTTTTTTATTTCTTCCGGCCGATATTCCGGAGGTCTGTCCCCGGATGACTAAATTGAGCATTTGGAACCTGTCCCCGGATGACTAAATTAGTCATTTGGAACCTGTCCCCGTTACCGCAGGAATCCGTTGATGATCTGCTCTTCGGCTTCGGCTTCGGTGAGGCCGAGCGTCATGAGCTTGATGATCTGGTCGCCGGCGATCTTGCCGATCGCGGCTTCATGCACGAGCGCGGCGTCGACGCTGTTTGCTTCAAGGCCGGGAACCGCCAGGATGCGGCCGTTGTCCATGATGATAGAGTCGCATTCGGTATGCCCGGAGCAGGCGGCGGAGCCGACGATCTTCGCGTCGAATTTCTGGAAGGAGCTGTCGCGCGCAACCGAGCGGGACACGACATCCGCAGAGGAGCCTTCCCCGTTTAAGTTGATGACATAGGTCGAGACGGCGTTCTGCTCGCCGTGCGTCATCAGGCGCTCCCTCACGACCAGCTTCGCGCCGGCCGCGAGCTCGGCGGTCGTCGTACGGATCGTGTCGTCCACGCCCTTGATCTGCACCATTTCCATCTCGACCGAGGAGCCTTCCTCCTGGTAGACCTCCGTGCCGGGGTTCAGGATTCTCTTCCCGGTCCCGTCGCCGGAGCCGTAATGCTTCTCGACATAGCGCACCTTCGCGTTTTTCCCGACATAGAAGCGGTGGATGCCGTCGTGCTCGGAGTCCTTCGGCCCGCAGTTATCAATGCCGCAGCCCGCAACGATCACGACCTCCGCATCCTCGCCGATGAAGAAATCATTGTAGACCACTTCCTTGAGGCCGGTCTGGGTCATGACGACCGGTATGTGCACGCTTTCCTTCTTCGTGCCCGGTTTGATATGAATCTCAAGGCCGCTGACGTCGGTCTTGCTGATAATCTCGATGTTCTCCGTCGAGCGTCTGCCAGCGGATTCGCCGTTCGCGCGGATGTTGTAGGCGCCTTCCGGAATATCGTGAAGGTCGGCGACTTCTCTTAAAAGTCTCAGCTGGATCTCATCCGGTTTATTCATCTTCACGTTCCTCCTTACTGTGCCATCCGGCAGCTTTCCACCGCCGATGCCGTCCCGAGAAGCCCCGGAAGGATCTCTTCCCTCGGACCCTGCTTCTCCACGACGCCGTCCTTTAAGACCACGATTTCGTCCGCAATATTCAGGATCCGCTCCTGATGCGAAATGATCATGATCGAGCTGTCCTCAATGTTCTCCCTGAGGCGGCGGAACACCTCGATCAGGTTCTGGAAGGACCACAGATCGATGCCGGCCTCGGGCTCGTCAAAAACCGAAAGCTTCGTCGCGCGGGCAATCACCGTCGCGATCTCGATGCGCTTCAGTTCGCCGCCGGACAGCGAGGAATTCACCTCGCGGTCGATATAATCCATGGCGCAGAGGCCCACGGCGGACAGATATTCGCAGGCGTTTGCGATCGACATGCGGCGGTTCCCGGAGGCGAGACGGATCAGGTCGATAACGCGGATGCCCTTGAAGCGCACCGGCTGCTGAAAGGCAAAGCCGATGCCGAGATTCGCGCGCTCCGTGATGGATTTGTCCGTAATGTCTTCGCCGTTCAGGAGGATCTTTCCGGAAGTCGGCTTTTCAATGCCGGCGATGAGACGCGCCAGCGTCGATTTGCCGCCGCCGTTCGGGCCGGTGACGACAACCATCTTGCGGTCGGGAATCGTGAGGGAAATATCCCGGATAATCTCCTTATCCGCTCCCTCCGAATCGACCATAAAGGAAATATTTTTCAGTTCAAGCATAAATCTTTATTCACTCTCTCTGTTTTATTGACATATAAGAAAAATTCAAGGCGCCGGAACTTAGCCCGGCGCCTTACAGTATACCTTATATTTGTGAAAAAAGAAAGTCCTTTTTCAGTGTACGCCCGGCTGAGGTGCATTGTTTCCCGGTTGGGGCGCATTGTTTTCTTCCGGCTTCTTCGGTCCTGTCTGGGCATTCTTCTGGGCCGTCAGATCCTGGTACATGTTGTCCAGCATTTCCCCGAACGCGTGCTCGCGGTTTTCCATCATCACGACGGTCCGCTGAAGCTTCTTCTGCATTGCCGGCTCCATCAGGTCCTTGCCCATCTGTTGGATGACCGGATCCTTCTTCAGTTCTTCACGGCGATTCCTTAAGGCGTCGAAGTCCAAATGCGCGTTAACGCCGCCGTTTTTCACTTCAAATTCATGCAGCGCCACAAGGTAACCGGCAAGATTCGTGGCTATCTTATCATTCATCTTTTTTTCCTGACGGAACAGCGCATCCGTCTTCGGGCTAACGGATTTGTAGTAGTCTGCTATAACCATTTTGTCCAGCCGTTCCTTCGTCTTCACTTTTTTCCTGTAATCTTTCAACAAGGACGCAGACATGTAGACCGCAGGATACAGTTTTACGTTGTCTTCACTGTAATTGGTCTTGTTGGCGTTCTTCACGCCTTCCCGGTACAGATTCTGGAGGTCCTTTGCCGCTTCTTTGACAATAGGATCCTTTTTCAGCTGATCAGCGTGCTTCTTCACCTGCTGAATATTCAGCATCTTGTCGGGGTATTTCGGATCCAACTTCGTACTTTTCTCGCCTTCCCCAATGGCGATCAGCGTCGCTGTAAGATCGATGAGATCCTTCTCCTTCAGCTTGGTATCGTTCAGGATTTCGTCCATCAGGTCTTCCACCATGTGATCCGTCGGCTTCGGCTCCTTCTTTTCATTCAAAAGCTCGAAGGCATCGTCCACCAGGTCTCCCTTCGGTTTTTCCTCTTTCTTTTTCGCGCTGATGCTCCTGTCCAGCTTCGTAATGGTCGGAAGAAGCTCTCTGAGCATTTCAGTTACAGACTTGTGCTCCTTCAGGAATTTCTGTTCTTCCTGCTCTTTACGGATGCGCTCCTGTTCCTTTCTCCTTGCTTCCTCCGCCTCCCGGACCTTCTGCATGCGGGCATCTGCGATCTTCTTTTCCTCCGCTTCCCAGGCTCTCTGTTTTTCATTCAACTGGTTGCGCAGGTTCTCTCTTCTGTCGGCCTCCTCCTGGTCTCTCGCCGCGTTGACCCGCTCCTGCTGCTCCGGTCTTAAGGGAGCAGTATAGCCCTGGAGCGTATCGAGATTTCCGCCGAAGCCCATCTCGCAGAGCTCGTCGGCCGTGCGGTTCGCAATCGCGTTTGTAAAGCGGGGATCCCGCATCACCTTCTCGATTTCCTCCTGCAGCGACTCATGCTCCACGATCAGATTACCGCCGCCGCGGTTCCGGTTCTTCGCTTCCATCGTCTTCAGCGCGGTCAGCATCGCGAGATCGCGCGGGGCGGGCTTCCGGTTTTCCTGCGCCGCCAGGCTGATGCGTTCCCGCGCAGCATTGTAGACTTCCCGGATCGTCCCGATTTCCTCGGGGATAATGGCGCGGGGATTCGTCCTGTCAAATTCCACCACCCCGTTTGCGGCGATATTGCCCGTAACACGCCGCAGTCCGTTCAGATTACTGCAGTAGGCGCGGAAATCCTGCTCGGACATGGTTTTCTTCAGAAAAGCGAGAGAACAGGCCATGCGCGTCTTTCCGACCGTGGATTTCGCCTTGTTCAGATTCTTCTGAACATACTTTTTCAGGCTCTCGGCCGCAAGATAATTGTCCGTCTGCGAAGGCCCGCCGCCGTTTGAAATGTCCCGCATGGCCTGCAAAGCTTCGCGGTACTCCGCACTGTTGCTGCTGACACGCCAAGTACGGTCCATCTGCGCGAAAATATTCCCGGCCGCGGCCGCATCTTCTGCATTTCCGGCAGGATAACGGCCGATTTCGGCTTCGAGCGCGCGAACACGCTGGTTCATCGCCTGCGGCGTCATGGCGGCGAGTTCGCCAAGCAGCCCGCGCCTCGATAGGGCTTTCAGCGCCGATCCGTCGAGAACGACCCGCAGGTTACGGTTTACCTCGTCGATATCGACGGCTCCGCCGTTTTCTTCCACCCGGCTCAGTTCCCGGAAATAAGCCAGCACTTCGGCGATGCGAAGCATCTTCTGCTCTTCGGAAACCTCCGCAATCCTCGCGGACTGAAGGCTCTGGTTGAGGTTTTCTCTTAACTGTTGAACGGTAATGGCCATGGTTTTTCTCCTGTATTTTCTGATTCAATAATTGACAATAGGGACGGATGTTTATTTTTCTTATGACATTATAATCCGGCATGTCCAACAGATGTCCAACAAAAAAGCATTTACTTGAACATTTCTAAAAAAACGGCCGCCCGACAAAATGATTTCGGCTTGCAAAAGGTCCCCGGTTTCTGCTATACTTAGGAGACGGAGAAAAAACATGGAAAATCATTTCGAAATCGTTGAAATCAAGGAACAGGTCCTGGCGGACAATGATAAAGCCGCCGAGGAAAACCGGCGCATGCTTTCGGAAAACGGAACCGTTCTCCTGAACCTCATGGGAAGCCCCGGGGCCGGAAAAACGAGTACGGTGCTGGAGATCGTGAAAAGGCTCGGAAGGAAATACCGGATCGGCGTCATGGAGGCCGATGCGGACGGCGATACGGACGCAAAAACCGTCGCGGAGACCGGCACGAAGGTCATCCAGATTCACACCGGCGGGCTCTGCCACATGGACGCGGATATGACGCGACGCGGGCTTCAGGCGCTCGGGATCCGGGATCTTGACCTCGTCATTCTCGAAAACGTCGGAAACCTGGTGTGTCCGGCGGAGTTTGAGGTCGGCGCGGATCTACGCGTGATGATCCTGTCAGTCCCGGAGGGCGACGACAAGCCCTTAAAGTACCCGCTGATGTTTCAGATCAGCGACTGTCTTCTCATCAGCAAGACCGACACGAAGGCGGTCTTCGATTTTGACGAGGCGTCGGCTTCGGCGCGGGCCCTGAAACTGAATCCCGGTCTTTCCGTTTTCCCGGTATCCGCAAGAACCGGCGAAGGCTATGAGGCGTTCTGCCGCTTCCTGGACGAGAGGCTGCAGGCCGCAAGGAAAGGAGGCTCCGCCACATGAAGGTCATTGAACTCCACGCTTCCGTCACGGCAGAAAATGACCGGGAGGCCGACGCGCTGCGCGCCGAAATGCGCCGTCAGGGCACGCTTCTTGTCAACCTGATGTCCAGCCCCGGGGCCGGAAAGACGACGCTTCTTTCGCGGATCATCCGGGAGCTTCCGGACACGCGGATTGCCGTTCTCGAAGCCGATATCGAATCCACCGTCGACGCGGAAAGGATTGAAGCGCTCGGCGCCGAAGCCGTCCAGGTTCATACGGACGGCATGTGCCATATGGACGCCGGGATGACCTGGGAATCCGTAAAAGCACTGGAATCCGGCGCGTACGATCTCGCCTTTCTTGAAAATGTCGGAAACCTGATCTGTCCCGCCGAATACGACACCGGCGCCGGACTCAGCATGATGATTCTCAGCGTTCCGGAGGGCGACGACAAGCCCCTGAAATATCCGCTGATGTTTCAGAAATCCGACGCGCTGGTCGTGACAAAGCTGGACGCGCTGCCCTGGTTCGATTTTGATCTCGAAAAGTGCAAAGAGCGCGCGAAAAAGCTGAATCCCGGGCTTTCTGTCTTCCCGGTTTCGGCCAAAACCGGGGAAGGGATGAAGGCGCTCACGGACTGGCTTCTTGAACGCATGAACGAATGGAAAACGGGCCCGCAGGGCACTGTATAAAACTGTAGGATATACCAAAGAGGGAGGGGTTGAAACATGCCGGAAATATATGATCAGAATCCGGAAACCAAGTCAAAGTATGACGGGGAAGCCGTGCTTCAGAAGAAATACGCGAAGCTCGGCGCGAAAATCACGGACAATGTGCCGCACAAGCTCTTCGGGCTGAAAACGACCGACGAGGAGTACTGGGGCCTCCGGGAAATCCTGACGGAGGACGAGGTGGACATCGCGCTTTCGATGAAGCAGCGCAAATGGTACACCGAGGAAGAGCTTCGGAAAATGAACGCCGCGCTCGGAAATGAGCGCTTCGACAAGGCGCTCGAACTGCTCTGCACCCACGGCTTCGTCGAGTACGATTACGGCGATCACTATGACGACAACGGCCCGATTCCGGGCGCTCCGAAGGAAAAGCGCTTCCGCACGAGCTACTTTGTGCCCGGCTCCGCCGAGCTTTTCAACTCCTCTCAGGACCGCGTCGATAAGAATCCGGCGGTCGCGAGAATGTTTGAGCGCATGACCTTCCTGCCCCTCGAGCACATCACGCCGATGGTGCGCCCCGGCGGAAACGGCATCGGCATGCATGTCATCCCGGTCGAAAAGGAAGTGCAGATGACCCGGGAAGCCGCCTCGATCGAGAAGATCTCCTACTGGCTGCAGAAGTACGACGGCCATATCGCCGCCGGCATCTGCTCCTGCCGCTACTCGCGCGCGAAGCTCGGCGAGGGCTGCACGGACGATGAAAACGACTGGTGCATCCAGCTGGGCGACATGGCGGATTACACCGTCGAAACCGGCCGGGCGCACTATATCACGAAGGAAGAAGCGCTCGATATCCTTCAGAAGGCCGAAGAAAACGGCTATGTGCACCAGATCACGAATATCGACGGCGAGGACCACATCTTCGATATCTGCAACTGCAATGTCCAGATCTGCAACGCGCTTCGGACCTCGCTTCTCTTCAACACGCCGAATATGTCGAAGAGCGCCTATACGGCTCAGGTTACGAAGGAAAACTGCGTCGCCTGCGGCCGCTGCGTGGAAGTCTGCCCCGCCGGCGCTTTAAAGCTTGGCCAAAAGCTCTGCCAAAAGGACGGGACGGAAGTCCGGTATCCGAAGTCCCCGATCCCGGACGCGCTTCGCTGGGGCAAATACGCCTGGGACGAAAACTACCGCGACACCGCCCGCGTCAACACGCACAAGACCGGCACCGCGCCCTGCAAGGCCGCCTGCCCCGCTCACGTGCCGATTCAGGGCTACCTTCGGATGGCCAGAGAAGGCCGCTACGACGAGGCGCTCGCGCTCATCAAGCGCGAGAACCCCTTCCCGGCGATCTGCGGACGCGTCTGCAACAAGCGCTGTGAAGACGCCTGCACGAGAGGCACAATCGACAAGCCGGTCGCGATTGACGACGTGAAGAAATTCCTGGCAGAGCGGGACCTGAAGGCCGAAACCCGCTATATTCCGAAGAAGGTTGTGAACAACTTAAGCGGCTCCTGGAATCAGAAGATCGCGATCATCGGCGCCGGCCCCGCAGGCCTTTCCTGCGCCTACTATCTTGCGTCCCGCGGCTACAAGCCGACGGTCTTTGAAAAGCACGAGAAACCGGGCGGCATGATGCAGTACGGTATTCCGGCGTACAAGCTGGAGAAGGACGTCATCGCCGCGGAAATCGACGTGATCCGCGCGCTCGGCGCCGAAATCCGCTGCGGCGTGGAGGTCGGAAAGGATATCACGATTGACGAACTGAAGAAGCAGGGCTATCAGGCCTTCTATGTCGCGATCGGCTGTCAGGGCGGCCGTCTCCCCGGCATCCCGAATGAAACCGCGAAAGGCACCGACATCGCCGTGCATTTCCTTGAAAACGCGCTCGGCGGCTCGATCACGGAGCTTCCCGGTGAAACCGTCGTCATCGGCGGCGGAAACGTCGCGATCGACTGCGCGAGAACCGCCGGAAGGCTCGGTTCCTCGAAGGTTTCCATGTTCTGTCTCGAATCCCGTGACACGATGCCCGCCTCCCCGGAGGAAATCCAGGAAGCTGAGGAAGAAAACGTCCGGATGAACCCGGGCTGGGGCCCGAAGGAAGTGCTCGTCGGAGAAGACGGCACGGTTACAGGCCTCGTGCTGAAGCGCTGTCTCAGAACGATCGACCCTGCGACCGGAAAATTCTCTCCCGCCTATGATGAAAACGATACGATGACGGTTCAGGCCGACCACATTGTATTTGCGATCGGACAGGCCATTCAGTGGGGAGATCTCTTAAAGGGCACCGACGTCAGGTTCCGCGGCGCTTACCCGATTGCCGATCCCTTCACCTACCAGACGGATGATCCGGCAATCTTCGTCGGCGGCGACGTCTTTACCGGTCCGAAATTCGTGATCGACGCGATCGGACAGGGCCACGAAGCGGCGGAATCCCTCGCGCGCTTTGTGTCAAAGAACAGCGTTCCTCAGAAGCTCGGCCGCGACCGCCGCTACTTCAAGGAACTCGATAAGACTAATATCGCCATCGATTCCTACGACTCCGCCGGACGCCAGGTGCCGGCCGTCGATCCTTCGATCGATCCGAAGCACGGCTTCCGCGATCCGAGGCTGACCCTTACCGAAGAGCAGGTGAAGATCGAAACTTCCCGCTGCCTTTCCTGCGGCGCTACGATTGTCGACGCCAACAAGTGCATCGGCTGCGGTCTCTGCACGACCCGCTGCGAATTCGACGCAATCCACCTTCTCCGCGACCATCCGGATAATTCCGACATGCGGCGCGCGGAAGACAAGGTCGGCGGACTCCTCTCCTACGCCGTGAAGCGCGGCATTAAGATCATTAAGAACAGCGGTTCCGAGGAAGCGAAGGAGATGAAGAGGAAGCGCAAAGCCTACAATGAGGCGACGAAGGACTTCCACAAGACGCATCCGCACACCGGCAACGCCGTGGACCTCGCCGACCTCATGGACGGCGACGACAGCCGCGTGTGATTGCTGAACTCGCCTGTAATGGCAAAACTCGCCTGTAATAGCAAAACTCGCCTGTAATGGCAAAACTCGCCTGTAATGGCAAAACTCGCCTGCGTGATCATACTTCCTCTTCGGCGTGACTCCGTATACGCCTCATGAGGAAGTATGATTACCCTCGGCTCGGGGTGAGATCTGCATGGAAATACAAATCAACCCGGGCGGCTCGAGGTGAACTTTGCATGGAAAGACAAATCAGCCCGGACGGCTCGGAGTGAGCTCTGCATGAAAATACAATTCAACCCGTACGGCTCGGGGTTTATGGAGCAGTGTTATGCACGAAATGGGGATTATTATACACCTCGCGAAGACGCTCGAACAGACAGCGACGGAGGAGAACCTGAAAAGGATCTCCTCCGTCACACTGGAAATCGGGGAAGTCAGCGGGATTGTCACCGACTATTTTGAAGACTGCTGGAATTATTTCAGAAAAAGGCACCCGGTCCTTGCTGAGGCGGAGCTCCGCATGGAGACCATCCCGGCCGTCACCTGGTGCGACAGCTGCAAAAGCACTTACGAAACCGTGAAATACGGCCGTACCTGTCCGCACTGCGGCTCCGGGGAAACCTGGCTCCTGAAGGGAAACGAGTGCATTATTAAAGAAATCGAGGCCGATTAAGCCGCGTCCGGGACCGCGTAGCTTTCCTGAAGCTCCTGATAGCGGTCGATGGCTTCCTTCAGGCGCTTTTCGAAGGCTTCCTCTTCATACAGGCCGTCCCGGTTCGTTTTCAGGCCCTTCAGGTAAACCGGCACCGCCGCCGGAGGATTCTCATCGTCAAGAAGCGTCACGCCTCTTAACTGCTCCGCGGTCTGGTACACAAGATCCAGGGAGACATAGTTCTTCCCGTCCGAACTCTTCCATCTGCCGATGACGAGCTTGCAGCCGATCGGCGTCTTTTTCTCTATTGCGTGGGGCAGTCTGTAGTCCTCCGCCTCCAGCGCCGCAAGGACGCTCGCAAGGTTCGAGTCATGCCCGCAGAGGAAGCTTACCTTCCGCCCTTCTTCGTTCAGCTCGGCTTCGATTTCCCGAAGAAGCGGGTTCGCCGCGTTCGATGCGACCAGCGGCGCCGTAAACAGCACATCCTCGTACACGTCCTTGATCTCCGCGATCTGCTCCCACTGTTCCGTCGTCAGCGTCCGGCCGAAAGAGGCCTCGGGCTCTTTTGCTTCATAGTACTGCAGCACGAGCGCATCGCTCACGGAGCAGGCGGTTTTGAGGGAACCGGCCATTCCGGGCTCCGCGTCCTCCTCCAGAATGAGCGAGGTGTCCTCCGTGGAAAAATCCGTGATGCTTCCGTCCAGATACCCCTCGGACTGCTTCATATTGATCAGCTCCTGAAGGAATTCGAAGTTGTCCGACAGTCCGGCGATTTTTTTATCGAAGAGCGCATGGATTTCATTGTCCGCGTCCTGCCGGTATTCGTCCGTCATGAAATGAAGCTGCGGATTAAACACCGGGTCCATCGAATTGAATTCCCCGTGATACTCCACTTCCGCATTCGCATTCGGCAGAAGCCCCGCGGCAAAGAAGCGCGCGGTCGCGATGGTGCGCTGCTTGGCGTTCGCATAGATCCGCACTTCGCCGTCCTCCGGCTGGCAGTCCTCCGGGAACAGCCCTTCTCTCTCAAACCACTTGCGGAAATACTGGCCCATCTCGGTCTCGAGAACGCCTCCGCGCACCGAAAGCTCGCCGGGTTCCGAGGTCCACTGGAACCACTCGTAAGGCGTAATCGAATCCAGCACCGAGCCTTTTCCGCTCAGGGGCGAACGGATATTGTGGCGGCTTAAGATGACCGTCTGCTGCAGCGTGTAGCCCGGGTGCAGCAGGCCCTTCTCGTCCGGCTGTTCCTCACCGGTCAGGATTTCCTCAATCGTACCCGACTCACTCTCATAGAACGCGTCAAGACAGGACAGCAGAAGAAATGCTGCTGCCAGACTGATGACGATCGCGATGAGGGTTTTCGGGAGCGTTTTCATGACCTGCCTCCTCTGTAGCTGTAAAAAACATACAAGCGTATTCTTCTGACCGAAAATACGCACTTTTCCTGATCTTACAGCAGCAGAATAACACTCCCTGTCCAACAGATGTCCAACAAAAAAGTCTGTGAAAGCGGATTTCACAGACTTTTTTGGCTTCTAAAGTTTATTCTTCCGTGTTCAGGACTTCCTTCACGGTTTCCGCCGCTTCCCCGGAAAGTCCCGTCACATGGACGTTCTTATTGACCTTCGCGTCATAGGTTTCGGCCTTCATGACTTCGACGAGGTCGAGCCCCGTAATTTCCTTCACGGACTCGATCGTCTTCGCGAGGACGTTCGGCACATAGGAGCCCATCTGCTCCACGCCGGTTCCGCCCTGGCCGCCGCCGTCGATGATCGTCACCTTGTCGATGGATTCGAGCGGTTTCGCGATCGCCGCCGCCATTTCAGGAAGCGCCTTCACGATCATTTCCATCATGGCCGCCTGGCCGTACTTCTTCATGGCTTCCGCCTTCTTTTCCAGCGCTTCCGCTTCCGCGAGGCCCTTCGCTTCAATGGCCTTCGCCTCCGCTTCGCCGACGGCGCGGATACCTTCCGCCTGCTGGGTCTTAGCGTACAGCTCGGCTTCCGCCTGAACCTTGCGGGCTTCCGCTTCCTTCTCGCGCTCGAAGCGCTCCGCTTCCGCCTTCCGCTGCCGCTCGAAGAGCTCGGCCTCCGCCTGCTGCTGGCGGGCGTACTTTTCGGCCTCCGCCTTCTTCTTGATCTGCGCGTCCAGCGTCTGCTCGGTGACTTCGACGTCCTTCTTCTTCAGCTCGATCTCGCGCTCCTGACGGGCAATGTTCGCGTTCGCCGTCGCGACCTCGATGGTCTTACGCTGTTCCTGCTGCTGGATTTCGTAGGCCGCATCCGCCTCCGCCTGCTTCACGTCGGACTCACGCTTCAGCTCCGCCTGGCGGATCCGGAGTTCATTCTTTCTCGCCGCGATCTCGGTTTCCGCCGCGACCTGCGCCTCGTTCGCCATGCGCTTCGCTTCCGCTTCCGCGATGGCCACGTCCTTATCGGCCTGGGCCTTCGCGATCGACGCGTCCTTCTGGATCTGGGACATATTGTCCTGACCGAGGGCGACGATCAGTCCCTTTTCGTCTTCAATCTTCTGAATGTTGCAGGAGATGATCTCGATGCCGAGCGCATTCATGTCCTTCTGCGCCTTTTCCTGCACCTCATCACCGAATTTCTTCCGGTCGGTGTTGAGCTCCTTCAGGCGGACCGTGCCGATGATCTCACGCATATTACCCTGCAGGGAGTCCGTCAGCGCCGCGATGATCGTCTTGTCATCCATATTCAGGAAGTTTTTCATCGCGATCTTGATGCCCTCGGGATCGGTCTTCACCCGGACCTTCGCGACCGCGTCAATATCCACGCCGATGAAGTCGAGCGTCGGCACATAGCCGTTGGTCTTGATATCGATGCTCACCTGCTTCAGGACGAGCGTATCCTTCCTTTCCAGGAACGGGAGCTTGATGCCCGCGCGTCCGATCAGAATCCGAGGCTCTCTGCGGAGTCCGGAAATGATATAAGCTCTGTCCGGCGGGGCCTTCACATACCCGGTGACGATAATGATGATGAGTAGGATCACTCCGACGACAATCAGTGGAATCAGTATTTTTTCCATGTTCTCTGCCCCTTTCTTCATGGTGATGGACCAGCTCTTTCTTTATGCTGTCCTTGTCGGATATCATAGCAGAATTCTGCGGAATCGTAAAGAGGCTGCACATGCGGATTACCACGGCCTAATCCGCCGAAAGCCCCGGGATCACGGGCTGTTATACGGGGCGCTTCGCTTCCTTCGAAAGTTCCGGAAAATACCATCTTCTCTTTTTGATAATATATGATATAATGACAATATCATCCAAATGAACTGATCCGCGGGGAGACCGGCGCTTTTCTCACAGCCCGTCTTTCGCGCGCACCTGACTGATCTTGTCGAAAGGAAGATTGTTATGGGAAGAAAGTCTACAAGAGCGAACAAAACCGTGTACCAGCTTTCCCGGGAAGCGGCTGACCTCACGCGCGAAAAAGCCGGGGAACTGATGGGTTTTGTGTCGGATGACCGGATTGAAAAGATTGAAGGCCAGCGCTCTCTTCCGCACCCGGAGGAGGTTCTTGCCATGTCCGAGTGCTACCGGGACGCGCGCCTCTGCAATTACTTCTGCTCGCACGAGTGCCCGATCGGCCAGGTGTATGTGCCGGAGGTGGAGCTGAAGTCCCTTTCCCAGATTACGCTGGAAACCGTGAACGCGATCAACTCCCTGGAGAAGCGCAAAGACCGCCTGATCGAGATCGCCGTCGACGGTAAGATCGACCGCGAGGAGCAGGCGGATTTTGATGACATCAAGAAAGAACTGGACGATATTTCCGGAGCGGTCCAGATGCTCCGGATGTGGATCGACCATCAGGAGAAGAACTCCGACTGAGCATTGGCGGAACTTGCCTGGGGGTTGATAGAACTCGCCTGATTATGACGAAACTCGCCTGATTATGACGAAACTCGCCTGCGAGATCATACTCCCTCTTCGGCGTGACTCCGTATACGCCTCATGAGGGAGTATGATTACCCTCGGCTCGGATTATTCCGAAAACTGGTTCCACAGACTATCGATAAATGATTTTTCGGGAAGCCACTCCGAATAGGCGGCTGCGGTTCCGACCGTGACGGCGAAGCGGAGGGCTTTTTCATAATCCGGGGTCGTCCGATACGCGTGGATGAAGCCCGCGATCATGGAGTCTCCGGCGGCGACGGTGTTGAAGGGGCGTCCGGCCGGGACGGCCGGGGGCGTACAGGAGAAGAAGTCTCCGCCCTCCGTGAGAAGGACCGCGCCGCGTGCGCCTAAGGAGACCATGACGTTGACGGCCCCGAGCGCCTGAAACTTTAGCATTTCAGCCCGAAGCGCTTCTTCGGTTTCGACGGGGTGTCCCGCGAGCTCCTCGATTTCCTCATCGTTCGGCTTGATGAGGAGGGGATGCAGGGGCAGGGCTTCCTTTAAGGCCTCTCCGGAGCAGTCCAGAATCACCCGGGCCGCGGTGGATGCCATGAGATCATGATAAAGGCCCTTTTTCGCGCCTTTCGGTATACTTCCGGACAGAATCACAAGATCTTCGCCGGAAAGCGCCGAAAGGCGCTTTTTCAGCGTTGTGACGAGCTCTTCCGAAAGCGTAATCCCGGCGCCGTTGAATTCCGTCACTTTCCCGCAGTTGATTTTGACGTTGATGCGCGTGAAGCCTTCCCCGGCGTCGATCATCTCCGTGTCCACCTTCTCCTCCGAAAGCAGGCGCACAAGCTCCGCGCCGGTAAAGCCGGCCGTAAAGCCGATCGCCGCGCTTTTTGTCCCGAGGCGCGAAAGCACCATCGAGACGTTCAGACCTTTCCCGCCCGGTACGATGTATTCGTCATGCGTACGGTTGGTTTTCCCCTCGGATACGGATTCCGTCATCGCAAAATAGTCGAGTGACGGGTTCAGTGTGACGGTGTAAATCATGGCGTTCCTCCGATCTCTTTACCCTGATTAGGCAAGGATACACCGCCGGCCCGCCCGGTGTCAAGCAGAATATTCCGGTAAGCACCGGGGACAGGTTCCAAATGACTAAATTCGTCATTTGGAACCTGTCCCCGGTGTGTCCGAAGCTGACGTCGAAGCTGATGCGGGTGACCCGGTAGATCGCAAGCAGCTCCTCATTCTGCGCGTACACGTCCTGCCCGTTCATATACACTTTTCCGGAGGTCGGACGGTCCACGCCGCCGATGATGTGAAGGAGCGTCGACTTTCCGGAGCCCGAGGGCCTGATGATCGAGATGAATTCGCCCTTCTCCACGCTGAAGGACACGTTGTCAAGCGCCCGGACGAGGTTCTCGCCGGTACCGTAGGTCTTTGTCAGGTTTTCGATTCTGAGAATTTCCAAGAGTTCATTCCTCCTCTGTAATGTGAGGTCATTTTACCAGTCGAAAGCGACTCTTCGGTGACAGCAGAAAAAATATTTCTCCGGCAGGCAATCGGGCTGCCGGCGGATTTTCCGCCCTTGCCAAAAGGAATATCAAAAGGTATAATGCAGCATATGAAAACACAGACAGGTAAGAAAAAAATGATCGGATTTCTCATCGCAGCCGCCGTGCTGCTCCTCTTTCTCATCCCGGGGCTTTACACGGGACTGACCGTGCGGCACTATACCGTAGAGAGCGATCAGCTGCAGCGCCCGGTCCGGATCGCGCAGGTATCGGACCTGCACTCCTGCGGCTACGGGAAGGAACAGGAAAGGCTGATCGCCGCGATTGACCGGGAGAAGCCGGACATCATTGTGCTGACCGGCGATATCTTCGACGATAAGCGGGAGGACACGGAGACCGAATATCTTCTCAAGGGGATCGCGGACCGCTATCCCTGCTTCTATGTGACCGGCAATCACGAGTACTGGGCGTCGGAGGAGGCCTTCCTTCGGAAAATGGCCCTTCTCGAAAAGTACGGCGTGAAAAGGCTCGCGGGAAGCGTGGAAAATCTGGAAATCCGCGGCGAAAAGCTTCAGATCTTCGGCGTCGACGACCCGGAC
This sequence comes from uncultured Lachnospiraceae bacterium, assembly GCA_946632055.1. GTDB lineage: Bacteria > Bacillota > Clostridia > Lachnospirales > Lachnospiraceae > UBA1267. The sequence goes on along the minus strand of CAMPAR010000002.1, from coordinate 29,358 downwards.
AAGGTGCTGGATTTTCATTTCAGAAGAGGCCAGAGCTCGTACAGCGGCCGCGTGCCGGAGGAGCTTGACCTCCTCGAAGAAGCGCTCGATCCCTCTGCGTTCAGCCTGCTCCTCTCCCACCGTCCGGAGCTGTTCCCGCTTTATACGCGGCACCGCTTCGATCTCGTGCTCTCCGGACACGCGCACGGCGGGCAGTGGCGGCTTCCCTGGACAAAGAACGGACTCTACGCGCCGCATCAGGGACTCTTCCCGAAATATTCCGGCGGAGAATACAAAGAAAACGGGGTCACGATGATCGTGAGCCGCGGACTTGCCCGCGAATCGACCCTCGTGCCCCGCTTCTATAACCCGCCGGAGCTGGTGATTATTGATATCCAGTGAGTTTCTTACTGCAAAACTCGCCTGCGTGATCAACCTTCCTCTTCGGCGTGACTTCGTATACGCCTCATGAGGAAGGTTGATTACCCTCGGCTCGGGGTACTTTCCGGGCAGAAAACGCTAAATCCGTCCGGCTCAACGCCTTCCTTACAGCTTCTTCACAACGCCTTCAGTGATGCCGCTCTCGTTGAAAGCGTCCACTCTCACCACATAGTCACGCCCCTTGACGAGAGCGCCGATGTGCTGGGTGCCGGCTTTGAAGACCATGTAGCTGTGGTAGAGCTTCTCTTCCGAGCTGCCGAACAGGATATTCCAGCCGACCGTGTTTTCCTGCGGCTCGATCGTGACCTCCATGTCGAGATCACCGGTGCGAACAGCCGAGAATTCCGGAACGGCCGGCGCTTCCCCGTTGTCGAGACCGAAGACCCGGAGTCCCGAAACACAGGGATTCTGCCCGTAGGGAACCGCCATATCGCTGAGGCGGAAGTAGCGCGCCCGGTATCCGTCCTCGTCGTACAGGAAGTCATGCGAGAGGTCGGTATCCGCAGCGGACTTGTCGCAGACGAGCGTCCAGTTTTCCCCGTCTTCCGAAGCTTCCAGCTTCCACTGCGTCTTCATCTCGGAACCGTCGATAAAACGCGCCTCCGGGCCGTTTCCAAGCTCGCCCGGCACCGGAATGTCGATCTTGTCATCCGCGAAATTCACCTGCACCGCATGCACATCGTACACTTTTCCAAGATCCAGCATCAGCCATTCGTCACGCGACGCGGACGTGGCTCTCCACCAGGTCTGTACATTCTCCTCGGCCGCCTTCTCCGGCTCATGCCCCTCCGTGAAGGAAGACGCTGAGGCGGCTTTTCCGGACGACAGCAGCATCCACTTCGGATCGCGGAACGCGTCCTGACGGAGGCCGCTCACGCTCATCGGCCAGTCGCCGTAGCGCTGATTGCAGTAGAGCTCGCCGTCTCCGTCGAAACCGGCGGGCCAAAGTCCGACGCGGCGCTCAAACATGTGATTCATGCTGATGCGCATTGTGGCGATGTGCCACCAGTTGCCCTGATCGTCCTGCATCGTCGAGCCGTGCCCGGCGCCGGGAAGGAATCCGCCCGGCTTGTAGGAGAAGGGATTGTTGGCCGCGAGCGTGTAGGGCCCGAGCGGGCTGTCCGAGACATACACGCCGTCCGAGTAGGTATTGTACTGCGTTCCGGGGCAGGCGTACTGCAGATAATACTTCCCGCAGTGCTTGTCCACCCAGGCGCCTTCGATAAACGGCATGTCGGAGAACATGCCCCGTGCCGACGCCCGCAGATTTTCCGGAATCATCTCTTCCGTCATGCCTCGCGCCTTCAGCATTCCCTGGAAAAGCGCGTCCACTTCCTCGTCGCTCTTCGGAAGCTTGCTGTTGTCCTCGCCGACCCTTTCATAGCCGTTCTCGAAGGGATGTCCTTCGATCAGCACGACCCGCTCGCCCTTCGGATTCATCGTCTCCGGATCGAGCTCCACGCCCCAGATCGGCGTCGCGTTCGAGCAGCCCCAGTAGAAATAGACCCGGCCGTCGTCATCGATGAAGAGATTCGGGTCCCAGTAGTCAAAGGTTCCGGGAATTTTCTCATAAGGCCCGTTCACCGGGTCTTTGGTGCGGAAACGGTCGCAGATTCCGCCGCGCTTGCTGGCGCACAGATAGACATATCCGTTCATCACACGCACGTCCGGCGCGTAATCATAGAGCGGCAGCTCGTCCGGCAGACGGTGGTTTTCCCAGTTCACGAGGTCATCCGACACCCACACGCCAAGCGTCATCGAGGCGAAGACATAGTAGCGGCCTTCGAACATAATCATCGAAGGATCCGCCGCCTCGCGGTTAATTTCAAGCTTTCCCTCCGGCATGCGCGGCGTGATAAACTGGTAACGGTAATTCACATTGACGGGGTTGCAGTAGTATTTCATAAGCATACTCCTTTTCTGTTACTCTTTATCTCTTAACACCTTCATGGTCATGTAATTCCGGGCGCTCATGGTGATCTGGCCGCTGGAACGCACCGCGAACGAAATTTCGGAGGAATCCAGAAGCTCCTTCAGAAGCTCCGCCGTCAGCTCCTCTTCGCTGTACATCTTGCCGTAGAGGCTGCGAAGCTCCTCCTCCGTGTAGTAGCCCGAGATCTTGCCCGATTCAAAAAAGACCGCCTGCTCCGGATTGCCCTCTGTCTGGTAGTCGCCGAAATCCCTGATCATGCAGTCCCGGACCGCCGTGTACTCCTTCGGATCAAATTTCAGGGTCAGCTCATACAGGCCGAAATTGTTTTCCTGCTCAAATTTCAGCCAGGCCGTCATATCATGGTCATAGATCTTTACGGTCATTGCCAGCGGAATCGTCAGATACCCCTCCGCCTGGAACTGCTCAGAATCCGAAAATCCGTAGGACTCCCCGCATTCCGCCATCGAACTTCCCCACTCGAATTCCTCAATCAGCGGAGAAAAGCGCTCCGCGAGTTCCTCCGAGCCTTCCGCGCCGCGGGCCTCCGGCTTCGGGGCGGTCTTTTCCTTCGGCGCGCAGGCCGAAAGCAGGCCGAGAAGTGCAAGTGTCATTATGATCCATACTGTCCGTTTTCTGATGTTTTTCATAATTCTCCTTCTTACTGCCGATCTTGATTCTTCGGCGCCTCTCGCATTATACCGCTTTCGCCCGCAAAAATCAATCCGCAAGGGGCTCTATGCGCGCCCTCTTTTTCCGGGGCGGCATAGTCTGAACTTTCCCTTTATTTTTTCTTAAAAGGCGCTATAATAGAACTGTCGGCGGTCCGGATCCCTGTCTTCGCAGGGTCCGGCCCGTATCCACTCGTCAGGGAGGTTGTATATGAAAAGTGAAACTGCCGCAGAGAAAGAAAAGCGGCTCCAAAAAGAGAAAAAGGAACTTGCCCGTCTCGAGAAAGCGAACCTGAAAAAGCCGCTGGTTCACGGGTTCTGGTTCCTCCTTGTAATTCTGACCGTCATCTATATTGCGGACGAGATCAGCTCCAACATGAACGGTGTCATGCGGCCGTATATGATCTTTGATCTGTTCAAGGTCCCGAATTCGGACACGACTTCTTCCGTCTACGGGAACGCGGTCAGCGTGATGGCGATCGCGACGATTCCGACCTATATTCTCACCGCCATCAATCCCCTGTACCGGACGCTCGCGGACCGTTTCGGACGCAAGATCTTCCTGTTCATCAATACGCTTTCGATGGGGCTCGGGATGCTGATCTGCATGCTCGCCCCGAATCCCTATATTTTCGTCATCGGTACCTGCATCACGGGCTTCTTCACGCCGAACGATATGCAGGTCATCTACCTGATGGAGACCGCGCCGAAGGAGCATCGCGCGAAGCTCTGCAGCATCACGAAGGGCATCGGCCTTCTGTCCGTATCGCTGATCGGCGTGCTCCGCAGCCTTTTCTACAATCCTGCTGAAGTCACCACCTGGCGCATAGTCTATCTGATTCCGGTCATCGTAACCGTGGCGATCGCGCTCATTGCCTTCCTGTTCACGCGGGAAACGCCGGTCTTCCTCGAGCGGCGGATCAATGCCCTGAAGCAGTCGGTGAATGAGGGCAGCCAGGCTCCTGCAGCAGCGATCCCCGTTGCTGCGGAATCGCAGGAAACGGACACGCACGATTCTTCCGATAAAAAGGACAGTGGAATCGGCGCTGCCATCCGCTATATCATCCACTCCAAACAGCTTCGGATGGTCGCGATCGTCCTCTTCGTTTTCTCCATGGCCATCGCGCTTTCCGGCTATTCCACGGAAATCCTGCTCGCCGGCGGTCACATGTCCGACAGCGATATGAACCTCTTCTACATCGTGGAGCCGATCGTCTACGCGGTCTTCGCCTTCTTCAGCGGATTCTTCACCGATGCGCTCGGCAGGAAAAACTCCGGCGTTCTCTTCGGCATCTTTGCGATCGTCGGCATGTTCTTCTTCGTCTTCGGATCCCGCTGGGGAATCGGCGCCGTACCGCTCGCGCTCGCAAACGGATTCATGTTCGGCGGTCTGTGGTCGCTGTCTGACCTCCTGTTCCTCGTCCTTCCCGGCGAATCCGCTCCGACCCGCATCCGCGCGACCGTCATGGCGGTCATTTCCTATATGTACTTCTCGAACATGCTCGTCAGCATGCTCGTCGGAATCTTCTACAACCGCATCGGCTCGGCGAATATCGGCGTCTTCCAGTTCGCCTTTTTCGCGCCGATCATCCTCTTCAGCATCATTTTCCTGAAGCTGAAGGTGAAGGAAACCAAGGACACCGACCTTTCGAAGGTGGAGTAAATACAGATTTAAACTGCAAGAAAAGGGAGCAGCCGTACGGGGATGGCTGCTTCCTTTTCTTTGATGATCGAATGGATCATTTTCTTTTAGTTCGGTGTCTGCGGATACACGCCGAATTCAAAACCGGCCGCACGCGCCGCGTCAATCCAGCGGGCGAGGAAGGCGGTATTCGTCGAGGAATTCGCATGCAGGAGATAAATGGCGCCGGGATGGAGTCCTTCTATTGCGGCCTGCAGGGATTCCTCCACAGGCGGCTGTTCCTCAGAATAATCATTATAGGCATAGGACCAGAAGCAGGTCTTCATGCCGAGATTATCGACAAGGCCGAGACACTGCTGGCTGTAGACGCCTTCCGGAAAACGGAAAAGCTTCAGCTCATATCCGAACTGATCGCGGACAATCTGGTTCACAGTCTGGATTTCCTGGGTCTGCTCTTCAATCGAAAGCGACGGCATGCTTCGGTGGCTGACCGTATGGTTTCCGAGCACATGACCTTCGTTGATCATCCGCTGGATCTGCTGGCTGCTCTGCTCTCCTCCGTCAAGGAACATCTTCGTCAGGAAGAAGCAGGCCTTAACGTTCTTCTCCGCCAGAATATCCAGAATCTGCGTCGTATATTCATTCGGGAAGCCCTCGTCCATCGTCAGATAGATGATCTTCTGCGAGGTATCCTGAATCCAGTCGACATTGAACTGACCCCACTGGGTCTCATACCAGGCCCAGTCGGTCGGAATGTGTGTCTCGGGATCCTGGTTTTCCTTGGCATAGCCGAAATATACCGGATCGTTGTTCAGCGTGGAAAGGTCCCAGGAACCGACGGGCATCGGCGTATCGGACGATGCTGCGCTCTCCGAAGCCTGCGTTTCAGGTGCTGCGGAATCGCTTTCCGGAGCCTGCGTTTCTCCGCCTTCGGAGGCCGTTTCGCCCTGTCCCTCTGAAGACATTGCATCAGTGTTTTCAGAAGCCTGCGTCTCTGCGGCGCTTTCACCTTCGGAAGCCGCGCTTTCACTGCCCTCGGCGCTTTCGCCCGGCGTCTCGCTTTCTTTTGTATCGCCCTGTGCTTCCGTGCTTTCGGTATTCGTCTTCGGATCCGTCTCCGTACCCGGTTCTTTTCTCTTGCTGCAGCCGCGCGCAACCAGCACGATGACCAGAATCAGCACCGCGAGGAGAATGATTCCCCCGCCGATCATCATCTGCTCTTCCTGCTTTTTCTTCTTCATCTGTGCTTCTCGAAGCGCTTTTTTTCTTCTTGCGCGCTCTTCCTGCTCCTGACGGTCACGCTCTTCTCTGTCCATACCATACTCCCCTTTGGTCCGTATTCGTTCCGTATTATATCACAAAACTTTATTTTATACCACCTGTTTTTATACCGGTTCAGCTCCTGTATGCGAATACGCATGTCGAAGGGGGAAACCGAAACGGTTCCTGCCTTACTGTCCGAAAAACAGGTTGATTCCGGCTAGAAGCCCTTCCGCCCGGAGCCGGAGCGCTTCGTCGCTGTGGTCGGAAGCGCCGTTTCCGAGCTCCACATCCACCGAGGGAATCGTGCTGTAGCTTGTCTGCGTGAGATCAAGCGACCGCAAGCCGCTGTCCAGGATCGGCGCTCCGACAGAGCGAAGCCCCTCAATCAGCGCGCCGCTCAGGCGGTCGTCCTCCTGCCAGATTCCGGAGACCGGATACATGCCGCGTAAGCTCTCCGGCACCGTCGAGCAGAAGCAGCCCGGGTCATAGTCTAAGCCGTCTCCGTTCCAGTGAATGGCGATATGGCAGTCCGCGATATTACTGCAGATCACGGTGCGTGCGACATTATCGAGCTGCACGTCTTCGCTGTCCCGGATCATCAGGACATCGTAGCCGGCCGCGAGGAGAAGGTCCCGCAGGATCCGGGCTTCACGGAGGGTGACATCCCGCTCCGGCGTTCCGTCGTAAAAGGTCATGCCGGTCGATACGGCCATCGCTGTGACCGCACCGGCAGCCGTCGTCCCGCCGGTCACCTTCGGCGAGCCGTCCGGGTGGCACTGGGTATAGACGGAGGCTCCGCCCTCCGTGCCATGCCCGGCGTTGACGCCGATGATGATGTTTTTCCGGTTTTCCTTCGCGCGCTGCAGTCTGGCTTCTCCGGAGTGAATGACGGAGCAGGACGCAAATTCCCAGTTCGGATCGAGAGTGATCATCACATCGGAAAGCTCCTCCTCCGACTGCGGGAGGGTTTCTTCCTCTGTCGTCTCCGGTTCCGCTTCTGTCGTTTCAGTTTCCCGGCTGCTGCTCTTTGCCGCAGCGGTTTCCGTAACGAGCGTCTCCTTCACCGTTTCCTTCACCGTCTCCTCCGGCTTTTTTTCCGCACAGGAAAGAAGCGCCGCGAGAAGCAGGGCCGGAATCAACAGCCGCGCCGCTTTTTTGATTAAACTCACATGGTTTCTTCGATACACACTAAACTCCCCCGAAGGCAGAATGTTTTTACCGGACCGGAATCCGGATCAGGTCATACAGATCCTTGTCGATACGGTAGCCCTTGTAATCCGTATAGCGGGTTCCCGGACGCCCGGTATTGACAATTCCGAAGGGTCCTTCAAAGTTCCACATCGCGTAGCCCCAGCCATACTCCCGGTACAGCGTCAGCAGGTCCTCGTACCATCGCAGGATGATATCGTTCGGCAGCTTGTCATAGGCGCCGAATTCTCCGATATGAACCGGCATTCCCGCCTTCTCCAGCTCGATCCACGGTCGGTAGTATTCGCGCAGGGTGTCGATATTGTGGAGCGGCGTCGACGGATCGCCGGGGATTTCATGGCCCGGATACTCGGTCATCGGCCAGTCGGAGCCGCCGCGGAGCCACCCCGCGTGCCAGTGCGTGACACGGTGCGGTTCATAGCCTCTTCCGCTCTCGATAATATTCGCGTCCTTCAGATCGAGGAATTCCGGCATGGCCGTCCTGCCGCCGTCCCAGCCGTCGATGACAATCTGCCGGTCCGGGTCGACCGCACGGATCGCCGCGATCGTCGTCCGCATCACCTTCTCATGATCCTCCCGCGTCCCGGGATGGGTCGGCGGAATCGAACAGGGCTCATTCAGAAGGTCAAAGCTCAGCTTTTCCGAAGAAATCCCTTTGTAACGCTTCGCAAAGTTCGCCCAGGCGCCGGAAAAGCCCTGCAGCGCCTCCGCTTCCTTCCACAGATTCTTCTTCTCGATTTCCGGGGAATTGATGCAGTAGCCGGGTCCGCGGTGGAAATTGAAGGACACATGGATATCGCGCTTATTCGCCTCTTCGATATAGCGGTCGATGATTTCCATGGTTTCTTCATCCATGGAAAGATCATTCTTTTCCTTCGTCCAGAAGCGGTAGTCGGCCGGAATCCGGATGAAATTGAAGCCCTCCTCCGCCATGAAATCCAGCGCTTTTACATCGGCTTCCTGTGGTTTTTCGCCCGGATGATAAATATACATCCACTGAAAGTTGAATCCGTATCTGTTCTTCATGTCCTGCCTCCTGTCTTTTACAGAAAAGCACCCGTGGTGCGGTGCTTTTACCGTACCACGGGTGTACTTTTTATGTCAAGAGATCTTCTGACACAGATCAGAAATCTCTTTCAGCCGTCTTACTTCAGGTTGGCGTTCAGCTCGTCAAGAACTGCCTGAAGCTTGTCGGAATTTTCCTCAATGAATGCGTGCCATGCTTCATGCGCATCTACATCGCTCGCCAGGATCTCGGAGATCTTGGTGCTGATGTCGCTGTAGAAGTAGCCGTACTCACTGTACTCCGGTCCGTTCCAGGCCATCACCTCCCACGGCATTTCCTGAGCAACGAAGTTGCCGGAATTCTCCATGTAATCGTAGATGGGCTCAAAGAGCTTGTAGCCGTACTCGACAGAGGTCTCATTCGGAGAAGCCGTCAGCGTAGCAGGCGTATAGATGTTGAATGCATAATCCTGATAGGGGCTGATGTAAGCGCCGGTATCATCCTTCTCCCAGAGGATGTTGTAGGTGCCGTCTGCATTGACTTCGTAGTCCTTGCCTTCAACACCGGCAACGAGGAAGATACGGCCTTCTTCAGAAGCAAGCCAATCCCACATGTCAAGGATACGCTCGAACTTCTCATCGTCTACGTTATGAGAGATGGAAGCTACGGTCCAGTAGTCTTCAGACTGGATCAGGTAGAAGTTGTGATCGCCGGTTGCAGAAAGAACGATCATCGGAGCAACTGCTTCATCATCAGCAACGATGCCGCCGCGGACCATCTTGTTCAGAACGTCGCCGTTGAACCAGGCCGGGCTGTCATTGCCGAGGAACATGAAGGACTGTCCTGCAAGGAACTTCTGGAAGCCGTCGCCGTTCTTGTCGGAGATGGTGTCTTTCCAGACATAGCCGCCCTGGTACAGGCCCTGTGCGAATTCGATTGCATCCGCGAATTCATCCGTCATTTCATACAGATAGTAGTCGCCATCAGCATTCTTGTGATATCCGAGACGATCCGGATTCGGAGAGTTGATGGTTACCAGCTGGTACTGCTCCCAGGCCCAGGTCTCCATCGTGATACCGATGGTGTTGCCGGCGCCGTTTCCGCCCGGATCCTGTTCCTTGACAGCATCGATCATCGCCTTGACTTCGTCCCAGGTATAGACGTCGCCTTCTTTGTACATGCCGACTGCCTTCGCCCAGTCACGGCGATAAGCGAACATCGGATAGTAGCAGTTCTTCAGTTCCGGAGGATTCTGTCTGGAGGAGGGCCAGCCGTACAGCTTGCCGTCTACAGAAAGAAGCGCATCATCGGAAACAAGCTCGTCACGAAGTCTCTGCAGGTTCGGCCACTTCGAAAGATCTTCGGGGATCTCACGGAATGCGCCGGCTGCTGCCCACTGCTTGAATTCAGCGGTATTGGAAGCCTTCATGTCCCACCAGACGATATCAGGCATATCATCGGCGTTGACCCATGCACGGATCTTCTCAAGCCAGTCACCCCAGGTAACCGGATACAGATCCCAGTCGATGTTGAACTTGTTGCGGAAGAACTCATCCTTTGCGGAGATGTTGGTCTTCTCAGCATCCAGAACATCCATCGAAATCGTGATCTTCGTGTCGTAAGCGCTTTCTGCCGCAGGCTCATCAGTGGACTCGTCAGCGGGCTCAGCCGTGGTGTCTTCCGCAGGCGCTGCTGTGGTGTCTTCCGCGGGCGCCGCTTCGGTGTCCTTTTCGGTAGCCTCAGTCGGCTTCTCGGTTGCTGCGGTTGTGCTGCTGTCCGGAGTAGCGGGCTGCTGGCAGGCAGCGAGTCCGAGCACCATAACGATGGCAAGGACCAGTGCTAACACTTTTTTCATTGTTTTTCTCCCTTCTAAAAGAATTTTTTTATTATTATAGAGTAAAGCGAAACACCTCCGCTTTACAATCTATACAAGTAGTAAAACTTTCCGTCAGCCCTTGACTGCGCCGAGCGTCAGTCCGGTCAGGAAGTAGCGCTGCAGGAACGGATAGAGTGCCATCAGCGGGAAGACCGTCACGACGATACAGGCCATCTTGATGCCTTCGCCATAGATCGGAGGTCTGGTCTCACCCGTCATAGCCACCGTGCTGATCGAGGTCGCACTGGAAATAATCTGACGAAGTGCCATCTGCAGCGGCCAGAGCTTGTTGTCCTTTAAGTAAAGCATGGCGCTGTACCACTCATTCCAGCGTTCCACCGCGTAATAAATCGTGAAGGTGGCGAGGATCGGTTTGATCAGCGGAAGGACAATCTTGAAAAGAATCTGGATGTCGTTTGCGCCGTCCATCTTGGCGGATTCCTCAATTTCCGCCGGAAGTTCCGACATGTTCGAGGAAATAATCAGCATGTAGGTGATCGATACGCCGGTCGGAAGCACGAGAACCCACCAGTTGCCGACAAGGCCGAGCGCTTTGTAAAGCAGGTAGGTCGGAACCAGGCCGCCGCCGAAGTACATTGTGAAGACCAGGATGAAGCGGAAAATATTTCTGCCCGGCAGGTCCCGCTTGGTAAAGGTATACGCCAGAAGCACCGTCAGCACCATGTTGTAGATCGTGCCGACCACGGCGAGCACGACGGAGTTCAGCATGGAACGAAGCAGAAGCGGCGACTCGAAAACGAACTTGTAGTTTTCCCAAGTGACCCGTTTCGGGATCAGCATGAAGGGCTGCCTCGTATAATCCGCCTGCGGTACGATCGAAACCAGAATCGTATTGTAGAACGGATAAACAATGACCAGCGCAAAGAGCGTCAGCAGAATAAACAGTATAACATCAAATGTGTGGACGTGCCGCACCATATGCGCGCCGGCCACGACGTTTTCTTCTTGCCCATACTTAACTTTATTTTTAGCCATTGTCGTACGCCTCCTTAGAGAATTGCTTTCCGATGATCCACGGATGGCCCCGTGCTTCGCACTCCCGCCATCCAAAGCTTGCGGCCACTTTTCGATGATCCACGGATGGCGCCGTGCTTCGCACTCCCGCCATCCTACAAACACTCGGATTCCGTCCTGCCGGACTGCATCCTCGTGTTTGTTCGGGAATCACGTCCGCCCGTCCCCTTGCATGCAAGCATGCGGGGCCAGCGTACGGATTCCCTTGGATCATCACATGATTCCGTCATGTCCGAACAGCTTCGCGATCTGGTTTGCGCCGATCAGGAGAACGAAGTTGATAACATTTTTGAACAGACCGACCGCTGTCGAGAAGCCGTAATCCATTGCCGTACTGGACTGGAATGTGATTCGGTAGATATAGGTATCAATCACATCACCGACATCAAATACCGGAGCCGAATACAGGTTGAAGATCTGGTCGAAGTTTGCGTTCATCATGTTGCCGATCTGAAGGATCAGCATGATGATGATCAGGCTTGTAATCTCCGGAAGCGTAATGTGAACGATTCTCTGGAAGCGGTTCGCGCCGTCGACGATCGCAGCCTCGTGAAGCGAGGGATCAACGCCGGCGATTGCGGCAAGATAGAGGATGGTGCCCCAGCCGCCCTCCTTCCAGATATCGGAAATAATCAGCAACGGCCGGAACGATCTGGAGTTGTACAGGAAGTTCCAGTTCGCAACCGCGTCCGGATTGAACTTGCTGACGACGCTCTTTACAACGCCCGTATCACCGAAAAGGTTCAGGACCATGCCGGCCACGACAACCCAGCTGAGGAAGTGCGGGAAGGTGTAGATTGTCTGCATCACCTTCTTGTAGCGCTTCATGGTCATCTCGTTGATCAGAATCGCCAGGATGACCGGGAAGGGGAATCCGAAGACCAGCTTCAGGATGGAAATCATGAAGGTATTCTTTGTCGCATTCCAGAACGCCTTCTCCCGCCACAGGCTCTCGAAGTGTTTCCACCCGACGGGCTTACTGGATGCCAGATAACTGTAAAGTCCTTTTGCTCCGAAAGTCGGGGTGAATTTCTTCCACGCAAGTGCGATGCCCGGAAGCGGCAGATACCGGAAAATGATAATGACAGCCAGTCCCGGAAGCAGCATAAACAGATAGATCCACTTATACCGCCAGATCCTCTTTATGATCGATTTGCGGTTCTTTGCTTTCTGAGCTTTTTGAATGGCCTCTAAATCAAAGTTTCCCATGAGAATACGATCCTTTCAGAAAGTGCAAAAGATTAAAAGCGGTACATTTAGGCTGATTTAGCCTTTCATTTAACACGTTAAATTTACCATGTTTCCTATCCCTTGTCAAGGGAATTTTGTCTGATCTGTGAATTTATTTTGAATGTTTGGCGAACTTTTATGCATTTTTATAATCCGTTCGACCCTTTGAAAGAAGAACCGCTGACCGATCCGGCTGACATTTAACTTAAATTAAGTAATTTAGCTTGCATTTTTTATTTGAATCATGTATACTGATTGTGGAGATATGCTGTATGGAATCAATCTGACGCAGCGGGAAGAAAGTAAGCAGTCGTGGAATGGAGTTTTTTATACACAGGTCTTCAGAACAAGATAGAAAGACGAGGTTGATATGAAAAAAGAAGTCCGGCAGGCTGATATTGCGAACGCGCTCGGCGTCAGTATTGTGACTGTCAGTAAAGCACTTTCCGGAAAGAGCGGAGTCGGCCCGGATCTTCGGGAGAAGATTCTGGAAAAGGCCGAAGAGATCGGCTATACGCCGCCGCGCCCCGCCGCGCAGAACCAGAGCGCCGGGCTGAACCTCGCACTCATCCACCACGAAAAATTCGTCGAACAGAACATTTCCTTCTACAGCAAGCTGACGCAGCAGCTGATGGTACACGCGCAGAAGGAAGGAAATTTTATCCTGAGCGAAGTGATTCCGCGGAATATCGAAAAGGATCCGGCGCTTCCTCGGCTCATCTCGGAGGGCAAGGCGGACGGACTGATCATTCTGGGCAACTTTTCGACAAACTATCTTCGCTTCCTGTCCGAGCACATGTCGGTTCCCTACGTGCTTCTCGACAGCTACGGACGAGGCATCGGGTCGGACGCCATCATTTCGGACGGCTATTACGGCGCCTATACGATGACCAATTACCTCTTCGGTCTCGGACATACCAAAATCGCCTACGTCGGAACCCCGCTGTCGACCGGTTCCATCACGGACCGTCTCTTCGGCTATGAAAAAGCGCTTGCCGAGCACGGGCAGGCGCGCAGGACCGATTATATCATTGAGGATCGCGGCGCGGACGGAATCATCTATTCCGCGGATCTTCTGAGGCTTCCCTCCGATATGCCGACCGCCTTCTTCTGCAACTGCGATACCACGGCTTCCGTCCTGATCCGGCGTCTGCAGAGCGAAGGCTACCGCGTGCCGGGAGATATTTCCGTAGTCGGTTTCGACAATTTCCTCGCCCCCGGCGCCTGCGATATCGCCATCACCTCCTACGAGGTGGATCTGGACCGGATGGCGAAATGCGCGGTCAACCTGATTTCAAGAAAGGTCCGCGGCGTTTACTACCGGAAAGGCCTTTACATCATGGAGGGTCACATTGTCATCAGAGACAGCGCGTGCAGCTTAAACTGAACTCTCTTTATCTTTCTCATTCTATATTCCTCCTTTATGCCGGGCAGGGTTCATTCCCCTGCCCGGTTTTTTGTCTGTCTTTACCGCCTCTTCGGACGCAGCTTCATGGCAAATCCGCCGTTGACGCTCTCCGGGATCACGATGCAGTCTCCCTTTCTTACGGTAAAGCTTCTGTGCAGCGTTTTGTGAATGTCATGCTGGCGCTGGTCCGACGGTGACTGAACCGATTTGACCTCCATATCACAGCTCCATATCACAGCTCCTTTCATTTTCACAGGCTTTTCCTTTACAAAACAACAGACCTGTCCTTTTTTAAGGGACAGGTCCGTTGTTTGAAAGACTTATTCGTCCAGGACTCTCTCCTGGCCGGTCGACGAGTAGGCGCTCGCCGGAAGCGGCTCGGGCCGCTCGCACTTCGTCGTCATCTCGTAGAACTTACCGGTTCTGCAGGACTCCTGGATGCCGTGAATGACTTCGATGGAATGCAGGCCGATATCCGCATGGCAGCGCGGACGGCGGCCGTTCTTCAGCGCGTAGCACATGTCCGCAAGACCGACACCGCGGAGCGACTCATAGAAGCCGTGCATCGAAGGAAGGATCACGGTCTGCGAGGGCTTCGCTTCGCCGAGCACCTGACGGTCGTTGTCGGCATTCGGATCCGGCGCCGGCTTCGGGCCTCTCGGAATGTCGATCGCGGAAGGATTCGCGCCGGGGCGCGTCACGGAGATCGGCTCACGGAAGGAGTTCGGATCGCCGAGATGCATGACGCCTTCAGAGCCTGCCACTTCGAAGATCAGGGTGTTCTGCGTATCGGAAGAAATATTGAAGGTTCCGAGCACGCCGTTCTCGAACTCCAGCGCCGCGATCAGCGTCGTGGGGGTGTTGACCTCAAAGGTCTCGCCGTACTTCGGATGCTTCGGGTTCTTGTAGGTCCGCTCCGGGATCAGGTTGCCGCCGAAGCCGCAGACCCGCTTGATGCTGCCGAAGAGGTTGATCATCTCGTGGATGAAATAGCCGCCGAGATCGAAGGGGAAGCCGCCGCCGTAGTGAAGCGGGAAGAAGAAATAGCGCGGCTCGGTATCGAAGAAGGGCGTATCCGGATCATAGAAGCGCGAAATCTGCGCGTGCACGGTCCGGGGCTCACCGATGATGCCGTTGTCCAGATACATTCTCGCATCCTGCTCCCAGGAGCCGAGGAAGGTATCGGGCGCCGTCGTGTACATCAGGCCTTTTTCCTTCGCGAGGTCATACAGCATCTTCGCTTCCTCAAAGGTCGGAGCCATCATTTTTTCCACATAAACATGCTTTCCGTGCTCGAGCGCCATCTTCGTGATCGCGACGTGAGACTCGGGATAGGTCAGGTTGACGATGATCTGGATCTCCGGGTCGTTCATCATCTCGTCAAGGCTCATCGCCTTCACGCCCGGATAGTGATCCTCCATCCATTTCGCACGGGATTCAATCTGGTCGCACGCGCCCACGACGTCGATAATCGCGAACTTGTTGACCATGTTCTCCATGTAGGTGCCTTTGCAGATGCCGCCGCAGCCGACGACACCGACTTTGATCTGCTCTACCATAAGTTTTGTCCTTTCATTGAGGCTTTATTTTCTGCCCGCCGAACAAGCGGGCTTTCTTTTTTACTTCAGCCGTTCAACCGTTTCAGCACTTCCATGCACATGCGTCCGTTGTGGTACGGGCATTTCCAGAGGCTGACCATCGGGCGTCTGTGGTCCGTTCCGTCCGGATCGGTCTCGCTCTTCCACTCGCCGCCGGCTTCCCGGTCAATAAGGTACTCCTTGACGAATTCCCAGACGCTCTCGGCCTTCTCCAGATACTCCGGATGGCCCGGATTCTTCTGCCAGGCATTGACGAGCGCGACGATCGTCTCTGCCTGAACCCACCAGACGGCGGTCTTGTCGACGCCTTCCTGGCCGCATTCATTATACAGATAGTGACCGTTGAAGGCCTTCTCCAGCGTGCAGTCTCTCACCGCGTGCAGAATCGGCAGGATTTTGGCGGTATATTCCTCATCGTCCAGAATCTCCAGCGTTCTCTCCACGAGCCACGAAGCCTCGATATCATGCCCGTAGGAATGCAGATCCACAAGGGAATGATACTCCAGATCGAAGAAGCACTCCTGCCGGCGTTCCTTCGCGTTGTATACATGATCGTGCACAATATCCAGCATCTCGCACATTCTCGCGCGGACCTCCGGATCCTTTGACACGCGGTACAGCTCCGTATAAGCCTCCAGAAGATGCAGCAGCGTATTCATAGTGCGGTACGCCATCACGCCGTGCTCGGACAGATGCTCGTTGTCCGCCGGGGAGAAATCGCGCTCGAAGCCCTCCAGATATCCGCCCTCGTCGCGCATCTTCGTCTCGACGATCCGGAACAGGGATTTCGCCAGCTGCAGCGCCTCTTCGTCCTTCGACGCGTCATAGTAGGAAGACAGTCCGTAAATCGCAAACGCCTGGTTGTAGGCGTGCTTTTCAATATCAACGGGCTTTCCGTCATAAGAAACCGCCCAGTAAATTCCTCCGTACTCCTTGTCGACGAAAGCGTCGCGAAGGATCTCGTACGCCTGCTTCGCGTCCGCGAGGCAGCGCTCATCCTGAAGAAGCATCGCCGCATTGCTGAAGAACCAGAGAATCCGGCTGTTCAGAATGCCGCCCTTTTTCGCCGTTTTATCCAGCGTCAGGTCCGAATCCATAAATCCGTAGAATCCGCCGTTTTCTTCATCCCTCAGGCGATCCCAGAACGGAATCAGGTCTTCGGTCAGATGCTTTCTGATCTCTTCTGTAAACATAATCCAATCGTCCCCTTTCCCGCAGAAGATAACTGCGTTTTTAACATAATTCCAGCTAAATAAAGTCGTTCATTTAGCCTCTTTTACCATAATTTAGCATTAATCCCGGCTTCTGTCAACTCTTATCCGAAATTTCTCGCGGCGGATCACCGTGAAAGGTGGGAATCTGCAGAGAATCCGCTTGATTTTTGAACGGTTTTTATGTTAACCTAAGGAAAAGAGCATTTCGTTGCAGCGGAACAGGGCAAGAGGAATCCCCGGGAGAATATTTCAAGGGAAATCCGGGGTCCGGAAAGGATTCGATATGAATTATCAGAAAGTTTTCGATTGGGAAGCGAACCGGGAATACGGCTTCATCCTGCAGATTTCAGGCGAACCCGTCAGCCCGGAAAATTATTATGATCCGGCCCGCTACAATACGGGCTATACGGATTCGGACGGCGAGTTCCGGCCTGTTGGCTGTCATGGCTGGTTCTGGGATCTGATTTCGGACGGAATGTCGGGGCCGCAGTTTTCTCTTGATCCGGAAGCCCGCTCCGCGGTTTACCAGTATCTGCAGTCTCACGCCCCGGGCGTGTTTGATTTCGAGGGGGACCGGCTGACGCTTTACGATAAATCCCGCTACCTTTCCAGAAGGACCTTCCAGTCCTGGCGGGATATTCTGAAAAAGCTCGCGACGGTTTCTCCCGACGAATATGATACTGAGAACGCTGCGCTCCTGATGAACGCGCTGAACGAATATTTTGACCTGGATAAAAAAGACGGCTTCTATGTCGACCTCGGCAACGGCCCGACCGACTTTATGACGCTTGGCAACTTCCTCCGAAAAATCCAGCCGGGGGATTCCTTCTACGTCGGCGCCATGATCTGGTACCGCGTCAGGGAGGAACACGCCAATATCTACTGGGTCTGCTGACCCTCCGGCCTGATGTTTTCCAGGGCCTTACCGCGAAAGAACAAGGCTGCCCTCCGCTACGGGAGGGCAGCCTTTCTCTTTCCTGCCGGGACAAACAGACACTGCGTATCCGGCTTATCATCTTCAGCGGATCACGACCCGGTGGAAAACCTTCTTTCCTTTACGGATCTTCGCGCCGGCCGCGAACTGCGCCTTCGTAACGGCCGCGTCGATTGCGGACACCTTTTCGCCGTCCACGGAGATGCCGCCCTGCGTGACAAGGCGTCTCGCTTCGGAGCGCGTCGCTGCAAGTCCGGTCTTCACCAGGAGATCCATGATGTTCATGCCTTCCTCCGGAACCTCCGCGTCCGCGAATTCCGTCGTCGGCATGCTTGCGTCGTCGCCGCCGCCGGCAAAGAGCGCATGGGAAGCCTCGCGCGCCTTCGTCGCTTCTTCCTCGCCGTGTACGAGCTTCGTCAGCTCGAAGGCCAGCACTTCCTTCTTCTCGTTGATCCGGGACGAATCCCAGTGATCCATGTCACGGATTTCCTCCAGAGACAGGAAGGTCAGCATCCGGATGCACTTCATCACGTCCGCGTCGTCCACATTTCGCCAGTACTGGAAGAATTCGAAGGGCGAGGTCTTGTTCGGATCCAGCCACACGGCGTTTCCGGCGGTCTTGCCCATCTTCTTGCCCTGCGAATCCGTGAGGAGCGTGATCGTCATGGCATGCGCGTCTTTTCCGAGCTTTCTGCGGATCAGCTCCGTGCCGCCGAGCATATTGGACCACTGGTCGTCGCCGCCGAACTGCAGGTTGCAGCCGTAGTGCTGGAAAAGATGATAGAAGTCGTATGACTGCATGATCATGTAGTTGAATTCCAGGAAGGACAGACCCTTCTCCATGCGCTGCTTGTAGCATTCCGCGCGGAGCATGTTGTTGACCGAGAAGCAGGCGCCGACCTCGCGGAGAAGATCGATATAGTTCAGGTTCAGCAGCCAGTCCGCATTGTTGACCATGAGCGCGCGGTCCTCGCCGAAATCAATGAAGCGCTCCATCTGGCGCTTGAAGCATTCCGCGTTATGGTCGATGTCTTCTCTTGTCAACATCTTACGCATGTCGGTCCGGCCCGAGGGGTCGCCGATCATCGTCGTGCCGCCGCCGATCAGGGCGATCGGCTGGTTTCCCGCCTCCTGCAGGCGCTTCATCAGCGTCAGCGCCATGAAGTGTCCGGCGGTCAGGCTGTCGGCCGTGCAGTCAAAGCCGATGTAGAAGCGCGCCTTTCCCGTGTTGACGAGCTCGCGGATCTGAGCCTCGTCCGTTACCTGCGCGATCAGTCCGCGCTCCTGAAGTTCTTCATAAATACCCATGTGTTCCATTTCTCCTTTTCTGAAACCTCTTCTTTCCCGGACAGAGAAAAAAGTCCTCTGTCCCTTTTACAGGACAGAGGACGAGCAGTTCTCGTGGTACCACCTCTGTTTCGGACCAGCCTCGCGGCCGAATCCCTCACCGTGTGCAAACACACACTCCGCGCTGTCTCGGGCGCACCCGTCTGTCCCTACGCGGAACACCGCATTTAACCATACAGCGTTCTTTCAGGAAGCGGCTCCGGAATGTATTCGGTCCTGTTCGTGCCGCAGCCTTGCACCGTCCGGCTGCTCTCTGTGCGCTCCGAAAGAGGACTTACTTGTTTCCTTCATTGCCTTGTGGATTGTGTTCGTATTATAACATACCCTTCCCGGTTTTGCAAGGGGCTTATCGTCACATTGCGCCCTCTTTCACCTTTGCCTCGGCTTCCTTCTGAATCCCGGCATCGTAGGACAGGACGGCCTTAATGTTCTTTCCGTGCATCCGGCGGTCCTTGTAGTTCTTCGTGATTCGGCGCACCAGCGGCATCAGCGACACGACGCCGATCAGGTTCGGGATCATCATGAGTCCGTTGAAGGTGTCGGAAATATCCCAGGCAAGCGAGGAGGACATCATGCCGCCCGCGACGATCATCAGAACGAAGATCACCCGGTAAACCCGCACGCCCTTCACGCCGAAGAGGTATTCCACCGCTTTCGAACCGTAATGAGACCAGCCGAGCACCGTCGTAAACGCAAAGAGGAACATGGCTACCGCCACAAAGCGCTGCCCGAAATTGAACCACGGGAAGACCCGGTTGAAGGCGGTCGCGACCAGCGTCGCGTCGGTGGTTCCTTCCGCCAGGAGTCCGGTTGAGAGATCGTAAACGCCGGAGGTCAGGATGACCAGCGCCGTCATCGTACAGACGACGATCGTATCCGCGAAGACTTCGAAAATGCCCCAGATGCCCTGGGTGACTGGCTCGGAGACGTTGGAATTTGAATGAACCATGACCGAGGAGCCGAGGCCGGCTTCATTACTGAATACGCCGCGCTTGAAGCCCTGGGTCACGACGACGGAGATCAGATAGCCGATCGTTCCGCCGGCAGCCGCCACGGGCCGGAAGGCCGTACGGAAAATGGAGCCGAAGGCCGGCAGGATCTGCGAGCCGTTGACGCCGATGATGATCAGCGAGCCCGCCACAAAGAGGATGACCATGAAGGGGACGATTTTCTCGGCAAAGGCCGCGATCCGCTTCAAGCCGCCCAGGATGATGAGTCCCGCGAGAATCATCAGCACGATTCCGATCACGAGCGCGTAGAGTGTAATGTCTCCGTACAGCACGCGGGACGACAGTGCTTCGATCGGGAAGGCCGCGGCGATATTGGCGACGATCTTATTCGTCTGGCCCATATTTCCGATGCCGAAGGAGGCGAGAATGGCGAAAATCGCGAACATCACCGCCAGGACCTTGCCCACGGTTTTCATGTTCTTATATCCGCCGAGTCCGTCCGCCAGATAGTACATCGCGCCGCCGGACCATTCGCCCTTTTCATTCCTGCGCCGGAAATAGATGCCCAGCACGTTCTCCGCGTAGTTCGTCATCATGCCGAAAAAGGCCGCAATCCACATCCAGAATACCGCACCGGCGCCGCCGATTGCAATCGCTCCGGCGACACCCGCGATATTGCCGGTGCCGATCGTGGCCGCCAGGGCCGTACATAAAGCCTGAAAGGGGGAAATCGCACCCTTTTCCCGGGTGTGACCGATGACGTGCTTTTTGAAAATGCTGCCGATGGTGTGTTTAATCCAGTAGCCGAAATGTCCGACCTGGAAAAAACCGGTCGCCGCCGTCATGATGATGCCGACCGCGATCAGGAGCCACAGCCCGACCCTGACCCATACAAAGCCGTTGACTGCGTCGTTGATTTCTGCTGCCTTTGCCAGAAACTGTTCCATAGTAATCCTCCTCTGTCCTTTTGCCTGAGAGATTTCGGGATGCTTCCCGTTGCCCCTTCGGCCCCCGGCGTTTCTTCGCCGGGCGTCTCCAAAGTTCTATCCGCCTGCAGTCGTCCGATCCCTCTTCCTTAAGAGGGCTCACCTGAGAGTGTTGCTCCTTCGGTGCGCTCTTCATCAAGCGCTTTCCTGCAGGTTTCATATAGATGATGTTTTTATGCGGGATCAGTCCGCGCTTCCTTTGATATAGCTCTTCACCCAGGTGCCTGCTTCCGTCAGGTCTCCGTCCGCGAAGCCGGACACCTTCGCGCAGTCCGGTTTGATCAGCGCGCAGGTCTCGTCCTTGTTCGAGAGATTCCACCAGCAGGAGCTGATGTGGTTCTCGTCCAGAAGCGTCTTCCACTTGTCGCCTTCCTCCACATTCGCGACGCCTTTTCCGCTGGAGTCCGAGATATTGCACTCCGTGACGAAGACGGGAAGGCCCTTCGCGAGCGCGTCCTTCAGGTCGTTTCGGATGCTGTCCCGATGGGAGTCCGCATAGAAATGCAGGGTGTACATCACATTCTCGAAATCGAGCATGTCATAGGTCGGCGCCATAATCAGCTTGCTGTAGCTCGGCGTGCCGACGATGACAATCGAGTCCGGCGCATTCGCGCGGATCACGGGGATGACGGCCTCGGCGTAGCTCTTGATCGTCGCCCAGTCGCAGCCGTTCGGCTCGTTGCAGATCTCATAGAGCACGTTGTCGTAGGAAGCGTATTTCTTTGACATTTCGTCGAAGAACGCAATCGCCTCCTCCTCGTGCCGGTGCGGATTGCCGTCCGAGAGGATGTGCCAGTCGATGAGCGCGTACATGCCCTCTTCCGTCGCAAGCTGCACGCCCTGATCGATCAGCGCCTTCAGCCCCTCCGGATCGCCGTTGTCCATCGTATAACCCATGTTTTCCTGGGTGTACATCGCAAGGCGCACGATATTGCAGCCCCACTCGGTTTTCAGCTCGTGGAAGCACTCCTTGTTGACGTACTGCGGAAACCACGCAAGACCGTGCGTGCTGACGCCCTTCAGCTGTACCGGTTCTCCGCTCTCATTGACAAGATTGGTGCCTTCGACGTGCAGCTTGGCAAATTTGCTTTTCGAAACGCAGGCGATGGCCAGAATCATTCCGCCGAGTACAAGCGCGGATATGGCCAGTTTGATCAGAGTTTTCTTCATTGTCACCCTCCAAATAAACGCGGGACACGCCTGTCCCCTGCAGAGGGACAGGCGTCTCATTGAATCCATGCCTGAAAACTCAGGCGCGGGCCGGGTTTACTTAACGCTGCCGGGCAGGACGACCTGATCGTCGTCACAGCAGGGATCCACATAGGCCGGTGCAGCATCCGGTTCGCGGCTTTCGGTCACATCTCCGAGACCCGCCGTTTCCGCGAAAACGACGCTGTTTTTGACGCTCGAAACCATATCCGTCGGGATAATGATCTTGGCCGAATGACCGTCCGCCATCTTCACCATGGCTTCATAGCGCTTCAGTTCGAGCACGCGCTCGTCAATCTTCGCATTCAGAAGTTCTTTGATACCGTCGGCTTCCGCCTTCTTCGCAAGGAAGATCGCCTGGGCCTCGCCCTGTGCTCTTGCGATGCGCGCGTCACGCTCGCCTTCCGCCGCGAGAACGATGGCCTGCTTATCGCCTTCCGCTCTCGTAATGACGGCCTGCTTGTGGCCTTCCGCCTCCAGGACGGTCTGACGGCGCTCGCGTTCCGCCTTCATTTCCTTCTCCATCGATTCCCGGATTTCCGCCGGAGGAATGATGTTCTTCAGCTCCACGCGCTCCACCTTGATGCCCCAGCGGTCGGTTGCTTCGTCCAGCGTCTGCGTCAGGCGGCCGTTGATGGTATCGCGGCTCGTCAGCGATTCGTCAAGAGAGAGCTCGCCGACGATGTTACGAAGCGTGGTCGCCGACAGATTTTCGAGCGCCACGATCGGGTCATGCGCGCCGTAAGCGAAGAGCTTCGCGTCGAAAATGTGGAAATAAACCACCGAATCGATCTGAATGGTAACATTGTCCTTTGTGATCACCGGCTGCGGCGGCGTATCAAGCACCTGCTCCTTTAAGGAGGCGCGCTTGGCAACCCGCTCGATGAGCGGCACCTTCAGGTGCAGACCGGCTTCCCAGGTCTTCGCGTATTTGCCGAGGCGTTCCACAACAAACTGCATGGCCTGCGGAACAATGATAATATTCCTGATAATCGCGATGAGAATCACCAGCACCAGCAGAATCAGAAGTACGACTCCAAACCATTCCATAGTATTACTCCTTTCGCAATATGCAGTATTTTTACTGACACAGCCAGTATACTATCTTTTCCTTCAAAGGTAAAGCGCAGAATCGGAAAAATATGCGTTTCTATTTTGCCGAAAGCACCGGTACTTTGCGCTTCCGTACCGTAAAACCCTCTTATTTTCGAAAAGAAAGGAACCCGAAGCCGCTTTCGGGCCACGGGTCCTGTTTCCTCTTTTTCTTAAAAGCTCTCCTGATACCGCCGATGGAGGAACTTGGCCTTCAGGAACGCGCTGCCCTTCCGGACCCAGTTGATTTTCCCGAAGTAGATGACCGGAAGCACGGCGATCCGTTCTCTTGCGATCCGCCCTTCCTCCACGCTGCGGTCCAGCCAGACATTGATCAGGATCTCCGCGATCCTCCCGATGTAGCGTCGCTGGTAATCCGTGTTTTCTTCCAGCCGGAAGCGCTTTTCAAGCTCTCCGAGGATATCAAACAGCCACGCGCAGTAGGCGGAGAGATACGGTTCCTTCATGATCATCATGTTGAACATATGGGCCGAACGCGCCTTCATCACGCGGTCAAAGGCCTCCGTATACTCCGGATACTTTTCCCGGATGATCTCCCTCGTCACATCCAGATGACGGCTGTCATGCGTATGCGCATAGTGGGAATAAATCGTCTCAATATAGTAGTGCTGCTTTTTCGGAAGCACGATGTCGGATTTTTCGAGAATACTCTGAAGCTCTTCGCCGCTTAAAACTTTCCGGAAGGCTTCCGGCGTCTTTCCGTCAGCCGCCGCTTTCCGATGCCTCTTCCCTTCAAAATATCTGCGGTAGTGAACGAGCCCGAGCGTATCGGCGCCAAGATTCTTCCAGGCGTAGTACAGGCCGGTCAGTTCACTGTACATCGGGTTTTTGGCGGAAATCTGGTCGCCCTGATTATCCGGAACATAGCCCGGGATCGCCGCGCCGTCCCGCATCGCCGCACCGACAAAAACCGGAAGATAGATGTCATCCTTCGGCAGCTGTGTTTTTTTGTGAGCGGCAATTATAATCCTTACCATGCCCCCTCCCGGCGCTTTCTTTTTCATACAATTTTACATTGTACCACAAAAGCCGCCCGAACGCTACTGCTTTCTGTCAAAATTCCTCTTTAATTTCCGGTATTCATCAGTTCTTCCGTAAACTGCCTGGTATAAAGGTTGTAATAATAGCCCTTCTTCTGCATCAGCTCCTGATGACGGCCCTGCTCGATGATCTTCCCGTCCCGGACGACCAGGATCACATCGGCCTGCCGGATCGTCGACAGGCGGTGCGCGATGACGAAGGAGGTTCTGCCCTTCATCAGATGCTCGATCGCGTCCTGAATCAGTTTCTCCGTAACCGTATCAATTGAGCTGGTCGCTTCGTCCAGCACGAAAATCCTCGGATTGGAAAGAATCGCGCGCGCGAAGGAAAGCAGCTGCTTCTCCCCTGTCGAGAGCAGGTCGCCGCCCTCGCCGACGTCGCTGTCATAGCCCTTGTCCATGCGCTCGATGATTCCTTCCGCGGAAACCGCATGGACGGCCGCTTCGATTTCCTCCATGGTCGCATCCGGTTTACCATACAGAAGATTTTCCTTCACGGTACCGGAGAAAAGATGCGGCGTCTGCAGCACATATCCGATATTACTGTGCAGCCAGAGCTGGGAGCGCTCCCGGGCGTCCCGTCCGTCGATCAGGATCTGTCCCGAGGTCGGTTCGAAGAAGCGGCACACGAGATTCACGAGCGTCGATTTTCCGGCGCCGGTCTCTCCTACGATTGCCACGTTCGTGCCCTGCGGCACCTTCAGATTGAAGTGCTCGAGCACGTATTCGTCGCCGTCCGGATACATGAAGGAAACGTCCTTGAATTCCACGTCGCCGTAGAGCTCCTCCCAGTTTTCCTTCTTCGGATTGAAGGTATCGCCGTATTTCTCGACCACCTCCGGCCGGTCCGCCACGTCCGACTCGGTTTCCATCAGCCGCGTGAAGCGCTCGATGTTGACCTGTACGGTCACAAGATCGGAAAGCGCGCGCACAATCCACCGGATCGGCTCCATCAGATTCATCGCATAGGAAGTAAAGGCCGCCAGCGTTCCGAGTTCCAGCATTCCCTGTACGGTAATATGTCCGCCGCGCCAGAGAACAAGCGCCAGCGCAATATAGGAAGCAAAGCTGATCGTCGAAATGAACATCGAACGGAAATGCGCGGTCCGTACGGAAGTCCTCGTCATTTCCCGGCTTGTCTGGTTAAAATCCTCTTCCATCCGGCGCTCCGCGACCAGCGTTTTCGTCGTTTTCGCTCCGGTAATGCCTTCGTTGAATCCGGCCGTGATCTGCGAATTGATCTCACGCACGCGCCGGTTCAGCCGGATCAGTTTTCCCTGAAAATAGACGGACGCCACGGCGGCGAGCGGTACGATGATCAAGACGAGCAGGCAGAGCTTCCAGTTCATCATGAACATTGCGACAATAGAACCGATCATATAGGTCAGGTTCCATACGCCGTCCATCAGGGACCAGGAGACCAGGCCTCCGATCCGGCCCGTGTCACTCATAACGCGCGAATGAATATAGCCGACGCTGTTCTGGTTATAGTAGGAAAAGGACAGGGTCTGCAGGTGATTAAAGCTTGCCCGCCTCATGTCCCGGCTCACATACATTTCAATCTGTCCGCCCTGATATCCCGAGATCAGATTGCCGACCGTCTGAACGAGCAGAATCCCGAGGTAGATCAGGATAAACGGCACCAGCGTATCCAGCGTCCCGAGCTCGATAAAATGGTTCAGCGCGTATTTCTGAAACTGGGGATTAATGGTATCGATGATTCCGGCGATCAGACACAGGCCGATCATGCTGAAAATGATGCCCTTTAAAGGCTTTAAATACGGCAGGAGCTTCGGAATGCCGAAATACGGCAGCTTCACATACTGCTGCTCTTCTTTGTTGAAATTCATGTCTGCCATCGATTAAGCCTCACTTTCCGAGAAACTTAACTGTATATCGTAAATCTTCTGGTAGAGTCCGCCGGCCGTCTTCAGTTCTTCCGGCGTACCCTCCTCGACGATTCTGCCCTTGTCCATCACGATGACCTTGTCCGCCTGCATCAGCGTCGTGACGCGGTGCGAGATCAGGATGACCGTGGATTTCCCGAGCGATTCATGCAGCTGGGCGCGGATCTTCGCGTCCGTCTCCGCGTCGACCGCAGACAGCGAATCGTCAAAAATCATGATCGGAGCCTTCTGCGTCAGCATCCGGGCAATTGCCGTACGCTGTTTCTGCCCGCCTGAAAGAGTCACGCCGCGCTCCCCGACAATCGTATCGTAGCCTTTCTTGAAGTCTGTGATCGTCTCGTCGACACAGGCAATCTTCGCCGCCTTGCGGATCTCGTCCAGGGGCATCTGCCGGTCACGGATGCCGATATTCTCGCCGACCGTCCGGGAGAAAAGGAACGGCTCCTGCAGCACCATGCCGATATTGGTTCGGAGGTCTTCCGCCTTCATATCCGCAATATCGACCCCGCCGACCGTAATCCTTCCGCTGCCTTCCGGCACCTCATACAGGCGGTTCAGAAGAAGCATCAGCGTGGACTTTCCGGAGCCGGTCGACCCCAGAATGCCCAGCGTCGTGCCTGCTTTTACGGTGCAGCTGATCTCTTTCAGGACCTCCTGGTCCTTTTCATAGCCGAAGCTTACATGATCAAAGACTATATCGCCCTTCACGGCGCGGTCAGTCACTTCCTTCGAAACCGCGTCCGGCTTATCCTCCTCGAGCGGCGAATTCATGATATAACGGATACGGTCAATCGAAACGCCGGCCTTGCTCATTTCCGAAATCACGCGTCCAAGCTGACGGACCGGCCAGATCAGCATGCCGTTGTAGCTTAAGAAGGCGATAAATTCACCCGCTGAAAGCTGTCCCTGCACACAGAAAACCGATCCGAGCACAAGCATCAGAAGAATCTGCAGACCGCCGATGAGATCCGAAACGCCCCAGAAGACGCTCATCAGCTTCATAAGATTCACCCAGAGTCCCGTATAGTAAACATTCTGTTTTTCAAAGCGCTCGCGTTCGAATTCCTCACGTCCGAAAGCGCGCACCACCCGGACGCCCGTCAGATTCTCCTGTGCAATCGTCGAAAGCACGCCCTCGTTTTCGTCGCAT
The DNA here is from genome assembly GCA_946632055.1 of uncultured Lachnospiraceae bacterium. Taxonomy (GTDB): domain Bacteria; phylum Bacillota; class Clostridia; order Lachnospirales; family Lachnospiraceae; genus UBA1267. The sequence continues at coordinate 2,220 of CAMPAR010000002.1, read as the reverse complement.
TTTTCAAAGCCCGCGCCGATTTTTCCGTGGAAGACCACGGAATATACGATGACGATCGGCACCGCAATCGCCGCAAGAAGTGTCAGCTTCACATTCATGGACATCATGAAGGCCAGCGACATCGCGACCATGATCACGATACGGATAATCTCGATCATCTGCTCCGAGACAAAGGTTCGTACCCGCTCCGCGTCCGAGGTGCAGCGCTGGATAATATCGCCGGTTTTATTTTCCTGATGCCAGGAAAAAGGCAGCTTTTCGATGTGTGAAAACAGATCCTCGCGGATATTCTGCTGCAGGCGTTCCGCCGACACCGAGGCCGAAATGCCGCGCAGATAGATCACGAGCGCAAGGAGCGCCGCCATGACGATGATAATGACCGCGATGATCCACAGATTTTCGCGGAAATAGGCTGCGCCTCCAAGCCGCGTAAACCAGCGTACGACGACAGCCGGCGCATTCATTTCTTCTTCGCCGATCACCGCATCAACTGTCTGACGGATCACCTGCGGAATCAGCATTTCGAAGACCGTCACAAGAAGCGACGCCAGAATCGTAAAGACAAAGAAGCGCGTGCATCCCTTCAGGAAATGCGCGAGCATTCCGGTCTTCGTATAAGTTTTCTGTTTATTCCTCATAAAATTTCAAACTCCTCAGCCATTTATTCCCATGCTCCGAAGACGCACGCTCCCCGCATCACTTGCGAAGCAATGAAAAAGAGCGTCCTGTGCCGTACTCACACAGGGCGCTCCTTCCTTATCTGTCAGAAATCAAAACAGGGCAGCATCCATGGATCATGCAGCGAAAACCGCACCATGGACAAAGCCACGGTACATCAGTTGAAGTCTTCAATTGTGGACCGTACTTTCATCAGCATGCTCTGTTCCTCCTCTTTTCAAAAGCTTCTGCGGCTCTTTCAGCCGCGCACGCTACAGACTTTACCATATCAACGGCTGAAAGTCAAGCACAATAGTAAAAAACAGAAATTCTTCTTACTCCGCCGTCCCGGCGCACTCCTTCAAAAGCTCGATAATCGGCAGATGCTGCGGGCAGGCGCCTTCACACTGGCCGCAGCCGATACAGTCGGAGGCCTTACCGCCATCGCGCGTCGCAAGGCCGTAGTTCCGGTGCATCTGGAAGTCGTTATGATAACGCTTGTATTCGTTGATCGCGGCGAAAATCTCCGGAATCGCGATCTGCATCGGGCAGCCGTCCGTGCAGTAATGGCAGGCGGTGCAGGGAATTTCCCCGGCCGCGTTCAGCGCAACCTGCGCTTTTCTGATTACGCCCTGCTCTTCCTGCGTCAGCGGCTTGAAATCCTTCATGTAGGAGAGATTGTCCTCCATCTGCGCAAGGTTCGACATGCCGGAAAGCACTGTGATGATGCCGTCCATCGACGCCACGTAGCGGATCGCCCAGGAAGCGAAGGAAGCGTCCGGATCGGCGTCCTTCAGGATCTTCTGGACCTCCGGGATCGGGTTTGCAAGGCCGCCGCCCTTCACGGGCTCCATGACCGTGATCGAGACGCCGTGCTTTCTCGCGACCTCATAGTTCGCACGAGATGCCACATTCGGGTTGTCCCAGTCCGCGTAGTTGATCTGCAGCTGGATGAAGTCGACGTCCGGATGCTCCGTGAGAAGCTGCTCCAGAAGCTCCGGCGAATCGTGGAAGGAGAAGCCGTAGTATTTAATCTTTCCTTCCGCCTTCAGCTCCTTCACATAGTCCCAGATGCCGTATTCCTCGTATTTCCGGTAGTTTCCCTCCTGCATCGCGTGCAGAAGATAATAATCCACATACTCGAGGCCCAGGCGCTCCAGCGATACCTGGAACTGATTCTTCGCGTCCGCCATGTCCTTCGCAACCCGGGCGTTCAGCTTCGTCGCCATCGTATAGCACTCGCGCGGATAACGCTCAACCAGCGCCTTCTTGATCGCCTTCTCGGAGTTTCCGCCGTCATAGACATAGGCTGTATCGAAATAGGTTCCCCCCGCCGCGATGAAACGGTCGACCATCTCGGAAGTCTGGTCTACATCAATGTCTCCGTTTTCCAGCTTTGGAAGCCGCATCAGGCCGAAGCCGAGCTTGAAAATCTCTTTGCCAAAATAATCACTCATTTTTTTATTCCCTCCTTGTGATATTCACGGTCATACTGATGCATTTACCTTATCACATTTCAGGAGAAGATGCAAGAGGGAAGCTGAGCTGCGGCTTCGCTCAGAA
>CAMPAR010000001.1 GCA_946632055.1 uncultured Lachnospiraceae bacterium | reverse complement strand
AGGAGCGAAAGCTTGTCAAACAGCGAGGCGCCGGTTTCGTCCGGCTCGATCGGGAGGCGGGAAACGGCAAGGATATCGCCGGTATCGAGTCCTTCGTCCATCTGCATGATCGTCACGCCGGTTTCCTTTTCGCCGTTCAGGATAGCCCACTGGATCGGCGCCGCGCCGCGGTATTTCGGAAGGAGCGAGGCGTGCACATTGATGCAGCCGTATTTCGCGGCCTCAAGGACCGGCGTCCTGAGTATGACGCCGTAGGCCACGACGACAATCACGTCCGGCTCAAAGCTCTTCAGCTTTTCCACGGTCTCCGGCTTACGCAGGCCCTTCGGCTGCAGCACCGGGATTCCGTGCTCCAGCGCGCAGGTCTTCACCGGGGAGTACGATATCTTTTTCCCGCGTCCCTGCTCCCGGTCCGGCTGTGTATAAACCGCCGCCACTTCATGGCGGCTATGGATCAGCGCTTCCAGCGTCGGCACCGCGAAATCCGGCGTCCCCATAAAGACAATTCTCATACCCGCTTCACTATCCTCGTCTTATTCCTCTTCGCTTTCTTCCTGCATCTTCGCAAGCTCCTCGTTGGAAACGACGGAGCCCTCCTCGGCGCGTTCCGTATACATATGACCGTCCAGATGGTCGAGCTCGTGGCAGATGCAGCGCGCAAGAAGCCCCTCGCCCTCCAGCTCGTATTCGTCGCCGTCAAGATCCGTGAAGCGCACCTTCACATGGCTCGGACGCGTAACGATGCCGCTCATGCCGACATAGCTTAAGCAGCCCTCATATCCCCGCTGCTCGCCCGAGGACTCGAGAATTTCGGGGTTAATCATCGTATAGCGCATCATTTCCTCTTCCGGAATCTCCTCGCCCTCTTCCGGGTCCGGCGTCACGTCGATCACGACGATCCGCTTCAGGATGCCTACCTGAGGCGCCGCAAGCCCCACGCCGCCGGATTCGTACATGGTGTCGTACATATCCTCGACAAGCTGCCGGATTCTGGGCGTAATAAGCTTGACCGGTTTACACTTTTTCGTCAGAATTTCATCGCCGAGCTGGCGCACATTCAGAATTGCCACAATCTTACCTCTTTATCTTTCAAAGCTGATAAACAGCCGTTCTTTTCCGATCAGGGCTTCGCTGAGCTTCTCGAGAAGCCGCTTGATTTCGAACAGGTCCTTCGTCGTCCTCGTCTTGAAGTAGAGGACCTGACGGTACATGTCCTTCACCTTGTAAATGCTCATCTCCGTCGGCCCGAGGAAACGCACCGGAACCGAGGCGCGCGTTTTCGCTTCATTGAAAATCCGAAGCATGGTCTCCTCGGTTTTCCCCTGATCCGCGCCGGACAGGGTAAAGGCGGTGAAAAAGCCGCAGGGCGGATAGGTCATCTGGCGGCGGAAAATCATCTCCTGCCGGTAAAAGGCGTAGAAATCATGCTCCGCCGCGGCCTGCACCGCGTAGTGCTCCGGGAGATAGGTCTGGACGATGCATTCGCCCGGATGCGAGGCGCGGCCCGCCCGGCCTTCCGCCTGCAGAAGAAGCTGGAAGGTGCGCTCGGAGGCGCGGTAATCCGGCACATTCAGCGATAAATCCGCCGCGAGGACGCCGACCAGCGTCACGTCCGGAAAATCGTGTCCCTTCACGATCATCTGCGTGCCGACAAGAATGTCCGCCTCCCGGTGCAGGAACTTTTCGAGAATTTCCCGGTGTCCGTCCTTTCCGCCGGTCGTATCCGCGTCCATCCGGAGCACGCGGGCGTCGGGGAAGCAGGACTTCACCATCTCCTCCACCTTTTCCGTTCCGGTCCCGAAGGCGCCGAGAAGCCCTGAGCCGCAGTGCGGACAGGCTTTCGGCATATCCGCTTCATAGCCGCAGATATGGCAGTGCAGCCGCCCTGAGCGGTGCATTTTCATCGCCACGCTGCAGTGCGGGCAGTTTAAGGGCTCCCCGCAGGAGCGGCAGCTCACAGCGCCGGAATAGCCTCTCCGGTTCAGGAACAGCATCACCTGCTCCTTCCGGTCCAGCCGGTCCCGGATTTTCTCCTTCAGGACGCCGGAGAACATGCTCCGGTTCCCGGCCTGCAGCTCTTCCCGCATATCGACAACCTGAACCTTCGGAAGCGCCGCGCCGGAAACCGCCCGGTGTGTGAGGCGGAACAGGGCTACCTCGCCCTTCTGCGCGCGGTAATAGGCATCCACCGTCGGCGTCGCCGAACCGAGCACGAGCTTCGCCCCGGAAAGCGAGGCCCGCATTTCCGCCGTTTCGACGGTGTCGTATTTCGGCACCTGCTCCGAAATGTAGCTGGGCTCGTGGAATTCGTCCACAATGATCAGGCCCGGATGCTGGAACGGCGTAAATAGAGCGGATCTCGGGCCGATCATCACCCGGATTTCGCCCCGCTCCGCCTTCAGAAAGCGTTCGCATTTGTCGCCCTTGCTGAGCCTGGAGTGCACGACGGACACGAGGTCGCCGAAGCGCTCATAGAAACGCATGACGGTCTGATAGGTCAGCGCGATTTCCGGAATCAGGACGATGGCCTCTTTTCCTTCCTGAAGGACGCGGTCGATCAGTTCCAGATAGACCTCTGTCTTTCCGGAGCCGGTAATGCCGAAGAGCACCGATACCGTACGGGATTCCTGCAGGATTCCGTCCACGGCGATCTGCTGCTCTTCGTTCAGGGTCTTACGGCCCTCTTTCTTCCGCCTTCCGATCTCCTCGGCGAGCGATTTCAGATCATCGCCGGCTTCTTCGGAGCGGATCGTCAGGACGCCAGCGCCCGTCAGGGATTTGATCGTGGCCGCCGAAATATTCAGCCGGTCCGTCACGATGGAGCCCGGAAGCACGCGGCTTTCCGAGAAGGCCTGCAGCAGTCTTTGCTTCGCGTAGTGCTTTTTCCTTTCGGCTTCCGAAAGCAGCGCATTCAGCGTTTCTTCCGACCCCGTGAACTCGAAATAGCGTTCTCTCTTCGGCTTCACCTGCAGCTTGTTCGGCAGAACCACGGACAGCGCCTGATACAGCGTCCCGCCGTAGCGCTCCCGCATGAGAAGGGCAAGCTTTCGCATCTGCTCCTCCACGCTGAAGCCCCGCTCGACGACCGAATCAATCTCCTTGATCCGTTCCGGCTCCATTCCCTCCGGCGCCTCCCGCCTGAGTCCGAGAATATAGCCCTGACGCAGCTTATTCGCCCGTCCGAAGGGCACCGACACCAGGGCGCCGGTAATCGCCCTCTCCTGCAGTTCTTCGGGAATCCGGTAGGTAAACGGCCGGTCGACTTCTTTGCTGTTTATGTCGATCACAACCTCTGCATACATCTTCCTGTCGGATCCCTCCATTCCTCTTTTGCTTTATGGCCATAGCTGATATAGCATTATACAGGATTTTCCGCCAATTTGCAAGTACATAAGAGATTCCCCCGGAGCTTCATAAACAGGAAGTCCCGGGGGAATTTCTTCGGTGCTTTTTAAAGCGCCTCAAATTATTTCAGCTGTACGCGGCCGCCGAAGCGCGCGAGCTTTTCGTTCGCGGCGGATTCGGAAACGGCGAAGGCGATATTGATCGAGTGGTCCGCGATCCGTTCGAGCGCCGAAACGGTATCGGAGAAAAAGATGCCGGCTTCCGCGGTGCAGAGGCCCTGATTCAGGCGGTCGATATGCGACTGCTGCAGGGACTGCTCCATCGCGTCCACCTCGTCCTCGAGACGCCGGATTTCCTCCATGTGGACATCGTTTTCCTTCTCCCCGAACATCTCCAGCGCTTCGTCGATCATCAGATTGACCTTTTCCATCATCTGCTTCAGTTCGGCGATGCTTTCGTCCGAGAAGCTCACATTGTTCTCCGACATCTGGATCGTATACTCGCGGATATTGTCCGCGTAATCGCCGATGCGCTCGATGTCGCTTACGACGTGGAAATAGCCCGAGATTCGCCCGGCGTCGGCCAGCGGCAGGGTGTTCTGGTTGATCTTGACCAGATAGTCGCTGATTTTAATGTTCAGGAAATCGATATACAGCTCCGTATCCTCGACGGCACATACCTTCTCGGCGTCGGAGGAATACAGGCAGCTCATCGCGAGGTTCAGGTTGTCCTTCGCCATGTGCGCCATCCGGTATATTTCCTGAACCGCCAGATACACGGCAATCGCGGGATTCGGGAAGGCGTTCGAAATGAAGCGCGTAACAAGCTGCCCTTCGTTCCCTTCCTCGTCGTCGCCCGGCACCAGTACGTAGGTCAGCCGGATGATCCAGTTCATGAAGGGATAGAATACGATCACCATGAAGACCTTGAACAGGAAATGCGCCATGGCGATGTTCCGTCCGAGCGACCCGGCGTCGGAATTACCGCCGCTTACGGTCACGATAATCCTTTCGATGTATTCGCCGAAGAGCGCAATCAGCGCGAACAGCAGGATCGAACCGAAGATATTGAAGAGGAGGTGGATGAGCGCCGCTCTTTTCGCGTTCTTCGAGCCGTTCAGGCCGGAAATCAGGGCCGAGGTGCAGGCGCCAATATTACAGCCGAGGATCACATACAGGCAGATATGCAGGTCCACGAGGCCCTGGGATGCCATGACGACGAGGATGGAAACCGTCACGGAAGAGCTCTGCACGATCGATGTGATCGCAAGTCCGAGGAGCAGTCCGATGAACGGGTTCGTAAATCCCTTCAGCACATTTGCGACGGCCGGGACTTCCTTCAAAAGGGACATGGCCTCGGACATCGAGCTGATGCCGAGGAACAGAATGCCGAAGCCGAGCACAATGTCGCCGCTCTTTCGGATCGTCGGGCGCTTGATGTAATTCGACATGATCGCGCCGAGGAATACAAAGATCGGCGCGATGGCCCCGAGACGGAAGGCAACGAGCATGGCCGTGACCGTGGTGCCGATATTGGCGCCCATGATTACGCCGGAAGCCTCCGCAAGTGTCATCAGCCCGGAGTTGACAAAGCTGACGACCATCACCGTCGCGGCACTCGAAGACTGAATCACGGCCGTAAAGAAGGTGCCGACAACCAGGCCGAAAAACCTGTTTCTGGTAAATTTCTTCAGGATGTCGCGCAGCTTGTTGCCGGCGACACGCTCAATTCCCCGGCTCATCAGATTCATGCCGTAGATAAACAGGCCGAGTCCTCCGATCAGGGAGACTAAAATCACAAACATTTCCAATCCCCTACATATTCTTCAACTTGTATGACAGGCTCATCAAAGACTCCGAAAGATGGACATTCTCAACCGCCACGTCGTCCGGCACCGGAAGATCGGTGTGCGCGAAGTTCCAGATGGCCCGGATTCCCGCGTCTGTCAGGCGTTTCGCCACCTTGACCGCCTCTTCTTTCGGAATGGTAATGGTAGCGATATCAATGCTGTTCTCTGAAAGATAGGCTTCCAGTTCGTCAATGGAATAGACCGGAATATCATGAACCCGGGTTCCGACCTTCGAAGGATCCCGGTCGAAAATCGCTTCGATCATGAAGCCCCGGTTCCGGTAATTCGTATAATTGGCAAGCGCCGTGCCGAGATTTCCCGCGCCGATCAGGATCAGCCGGTTCACACGGTCCAGCCCGAGGATCTTTCCGATTTCCTCATAAAGGTAATTCACCTTATAGCCGTAGCCCTGCTGGCCGAATCCGCCGAAGTGGTTCAGGTCCTGCCGGATCTGGGAGGCCGTCACCTTCATCCGTTCGGACAGCTCTCCGGAGGAAATCCGCTCAATGCCTTCGCTTTTCAGCTCCTCGAGATACCGGTAGTAACGCGGCAGACGCCGGATAATTGCCTTGGATATATTGATTTCGTTCACGGTGCGTTTCCTGTTTCATCCAGATATTCGATCGCGCTGTGCGCAGCCACGTTGCCTTCCCCGACGGCCTTCGTATACTGATACGGCCGTCCGGTGCAGTCGCCTGCGGCATAGACGCCGGGCATATTGGTTTCCATCCGCCGGTTCACAAGGATGTGATTGTCCTCGGACGCGAGGCCTTTCAGCAGACTCGACAGGCTGATGCTGTCCCGGAGAATGAAGACGCCGTCCACCTCCGTCGTACCGGACGCGGTCACAATGGCATTCACCTTCATCGCGCCCTGCACCCCGAGAACCCGCTCCCGCCGGATCGTCACATTCTCAGGAAAAGCTCCGAGTTCCTTGTACTGCGGGAAATACTGCACGTCGGCGGCGATTTCAGCCAGATACCGGACCTCATGTTCGAAGCGCGCGTTATTGCAGAGCACCGCGATTTTCTTCCCGCGGTACAGCGAGCCGTCGCAGGTCGCGCAGTAGCTGACGCCGCGGCCGATGTATTCCGCCTCGTTTTCGAGCGTCGCCTTCACGGACACGCCGGTCGTCAGGATGACCGTCTTCGCTTCATAGAAATCCGCGCCCGCCATCAGGGCGTAGTGATCGCCGAATTTCACGATCTCATTGATCATGGACTCGGTGATTTCGATACCCATCTTCTCAATCTGATCCCGGAAGGCAGCCTGAAGCGTGTCTCCGCTCGCGGCATAGAAGCCCGGATAGTTCAGAATCTGTTCGGCTTTCTGAACTTTTTCACTCAAGCTCTTCGATCCGAACCAGATGAAGTTTTTGTTGTGAATCTTAAGGTTCAGCGCACTGGAAACGCCCGCGGGACCGGTTCCGATGACTGCACAGTCGTAAATCATTTTGCAGCTTCCTTTCTACAGGCGATGAAGCCCGTCTATATGATACCAAAAAATCCCTGTTTTGAGAAGCCCCTGAATTATTTTTCCGCTCTCGTCTCGCAGTAGAGGCAGCGGTAGGTTTTCGTTTTCCGGTCGCTCAGCACGAAAATCTGCGGAAGCTCCTGCTCCGTCGTGCTGATGCAGCGCGGGTTTTTGCACCGGAGAACATTCGTCAGCCGCTCCGGCGCTTCGATGCTCTTCTTTTCGATCAGTCTGCCGTCCCGAATGATATTCACCGTGGCGTCCGGGTCCACGAAGCCGATGACATCCAGATCCACGTCGGTGATTCCGTCGATCTTGATGATGTCCTTCCGCCCGAGCTTATGGCTCGTGACGTTTTTCATAATAGCCACGGTGAGCTCCGGATCCGACAGCCCGAGAAGCTCGTACAGGCGCATGCCGTAGCCCGCCTTCAGGTGATCGATGACAATTCCGTTCTGAATCGAATCGACATTCATGCCCTGCTCCTTTCCGGCAGTTCCTTCAGCGTCCCCGCCTCATAAAGAAGTTTGAGAATCAGCGCCATCCGCATGTATTTTCCGTTCAGGACCTGCTTGAAATAGCAGGCTCTCGGGTCCTTATCGATGGCCACGCTGATTTCGTTGACCCTGGGAAGCGGATGCATCACGGCAAGATCGGCTTTCGCCTCGTTCATCTTTTCCGGCGTCAGGATATAGCTGTCCTTCAGGCGAAGGTAGTCCTCCTCGTTGAAGAAGCGCTCGCGCTGCACGCGCGTCATGTACAGAATATCCAGATCGCCGATCACGGACATCAGGTCCTCCGTCTGCTCGTAGGGGATGTTCTGTTCCTTCAGAATGTTCTTGACGTAACTCGGAACCTTCAGCTCCTCCGGGGAAATCAGCACGAAGCGGTTTCCCTCGTAGCGGCTCATGGCCGCGATCAGGGAGTGTACCGTGCGTCCGAACTTGAGGTCTCCGCAGAGGCCGATCGTGAGTCCTGTAAATCTTCCCTTTTCACGCCAGATCGTCAGGAGGTCCGCGAGCGTCTGCGTCGGATGCAGATGTCCGCCGTCACCGGCATTGATGACCGGCACGCCCGCGTTCTGTGCCGCCACATAGGCCGCGCCTTCCTTCGGATGACGCATTGCGATAATGTCCGCATAGCAGCTTACGGTCTTTGCCGTATCGGCGACGCTCTCTCCCTTGGCGGCCGAGCTCGAGCCGGCGCTCGATACGGAAAGCACGTTTCCGCCGAGCTCGTACATGGCGGCTTCGAAGCTTAAGCGCGTCCGGGTCGAGGGCTCAAAGAAGAGGGTCGCGAGCTTCTTATGCCGGCAGACCTCCTGATACTTCTCCGGATTCGCGATGATGTCCTCCGCCGTTTTGATCAGCTCCGACAGCTCTTCCGTCGAGAGGTCCAGAATATCGATGACCGATCTCACTTTTCGCCTCCGATCCAGCTTTCATCCGAGGGATTGTTGCGGAAACGGATCAGCCGCTCCACGTCCTCCGGCCGGATATAGCCTTCCTCTGCCGCTGCCTTCGCGATGACGTCGAAATTCGTCAGGGAGACGTTTTTGACCTTCGCATCCGAAAGCCGCTTCAGACCCTTTTCCATCCCGTAGGTGAAGATGGAAGCGATTCCGAGCACTTCGGCGCCGGCGTTTCTCAAGACCTCAACGACCTCAAGAACCGAGCCGCCGGTGGAGATCAGGTCTTCCACCACGACGACCTTCTGTCCGGGCAGCAGCTTTCCTTCAATCTGATTCTGACGGCCGTGGTCCTTGGCGCCGGAGCGCACGTAGCCCATCGGAAGATCCATGAGGTATCCGGTGATCGCCGCGTGAGCGATTCCGGCTGTCGAGGTGCCCATCAGGACTTCCGCCTCCGGGTAGTTCTCCCGGATCATTTCCGCCAGCCCGTTTTCCACGTCCGCGCGTACGGCGGTATCCGACAGGGTGAGCCGGTTGTCGCAGTAAACCGGGCTTTTAATGCCGGAAGCCCAGGTGAAGGGCTCCTCGGGTCTGAAAAACACCGCTTTGATCTTCAGCAGGTCGCGTGCGATGACTTCTTCTCTTTTCATACTCTCTTCCTTTCTCTGTATCTCTGAACTCGCCTGCGTGATCCTGCTTCCTCTTCGGCGTGACTTCGTATCCGCCTCATGAGGAAGCAGGATGACCCTCGGCTCGAATCGTTATCTTTCTTTCGTTCTTCGCAGCCTGCGTACTCACCCGACGAACTCGCGCATCGCGCGGCGGTAGGCGGCGACGGGGTCCGGCGCGGCGGTAATCGGCCGCCCCATGACGATGTAGTCGGAGCCGATCTTCCCTGCTTCCTCCGGGCTCATGACGCGCTTCTGGTCTCCGACCTCTCCGCCGGGGAAGCGTACGCCCGGCGTCACGGTAAGGAAGTCCGTGCCGAGTTTCTCATGCACCTTTCCGGCCTCGAGGGGCGAACAGACGATTCCATCGAGTCCGGCCTTTTTCGCGTTCTCGGCGTAGTGCATGACGACGTCCGAAATGTCCGTTCCGCGGATCAGAAGGTCCTCTTCCATGGCTTCCTGATCGGTGGAGGTCAGCATCGTCACGGCGATGAGGAGCGGTCTCGTCCCGTCCGGGCGCGTCAGGCCCTCCAGTGCGGCTTCCATCATCCGCACGGTTCCGCCCGCGTGGACATTCGTGATGTCCACGTCGAGATCGCGCAGCACCGACATGGCTTTTTTGACGGTGTTCGGGATGTCATGCAGCTTCAGGTCGAGAAAGATCCTGTGCCCGCGTTTCTTGATTTCCCGCACGATGGCGGGTCCTTCCGCATAGAACAGCTCCATGCCGATTTTCACAAAGGGCTTCTCCTCGGTAAAAAGGTCGAGGAAGCTGTACACCTTTTCCGCACTTGAAAAATCACAAGCGATAATAACGTCTTTTCCCATAGTTTCTCCTGATCTTCTCTCTGTTGATCCAAACGATTCTGATCAAAGTGCCGAAAGCTCGGAAAGCCTCCGGATTCCGAAGCGGTCCATCGTCTCCGGAAGGGCTTCGATGATCTTTTTGCAGGCAAAGGGGTCGACAAGATTCTGGGAGCCCACCTCGATCGCCGAAGCGCCGGCCATCATCATCTCCAGCACGTCCTCCGCCGAAGAGACGCCGCCCATGCCGACCACCGGAATCGATACGGCGTGCGAAACCTGATAGACCATCCGAAGGGCCACCGGAAAAACCGCCGGGCCGGAAAAGCCGCCCATGACATTTTTAATGACCGGTTTCCGGGTCTTCAGATCGATCCGCATGCCAAGAAGCGTATTGATCAGGCTGATTCCATCCGCGCCGGCCTCTTCGCAGGCCCTGGCGATCGATACGATGTCGGTGACGTTCGGCGTCAGCTTCACGATCACCGGCTTGTCCGTCACCTTCCGCACCGTCCGCACGACTTCAGCCGCGGCCGAAGGATCGGTCCCGAAGCTCATGCCGCCGCCGTGCACGTTCGGACAGCTGATATTGACTTCCAGCCAGCCGACCTGCTCTTCTTTTCCGAGGAGCCGGCAGGTTTCGGCGTATTCCTCAAGGGAAAAGCCGCTGACATTCGCCATGACCGGCTTGTGAAAATACGCTTTCATCCGCGGAAGCTCCTCCGCGATCACATGAGAAATACCCGGGTTCTGAAGCCCGACCGCGTTGATCATGCCGGCCGTGCATTCCGCAATTCTCGGGACCGGGTTTCCGTAGCGGGGCTCCAGCGTGGTGCCCTTGAAGGAAAAGGTTCCGAGGATGTTGATATCGTAAAGCTCCGCAAATTCCGCGCCGTAGCCGAAGGTTCCGGAGGCCGGAATCACCGGATTCTCGAGCGGGATGCCGCAGAGCTCGACGGCAAGACGGTCGCGTTCTACGGTTTCTCCGTTCATCCGGGCCTTATCGGCAAAATTCAGTTCTCCCACAGGATTTCCTCCTTCCTGAGCACCGGCCCGTCCTTACAGATCCGTTTGCAACCGCCCTTGACCTTCACGGAGCAGCCCATGCAGGCGCCGAAGCCGCAGCCCATGCGCTCCTCAAAGCTGAACTCTCCGTCCGAAGCGCTCTTTTCGTATACCGCCTTCAGCATCGGCAGCGGTCCGCAGGTGTAGAAATAGCTGTGATTCTCCCTGAACAGCGCCGCGTCCGTGACAAAGCCCTTCGTTCCATAAGAGCCGTCCGCCGTCGTCACTTCCGTCCGGCAGCCGAGAAGCTCGAATTCCTTCCGGTAGAACACTTCGGAGGCCGTATTGAAGCCGAGCACCACGTCGATGGGAAGCTTCTTTTCCCGCAGCTTTTTCGCGAGATACAGAAGCGGCGGCACGCCGACGCCTCCGCCGAGGAGAATGGGATGCTCTCCCGCGCGCGAAAGATCGTAGCCGTTTCCGAGGCCGGTCAGGAGGTCAAGCTCTTCTTCCTCCCGGAAGCCGGACATTTCCATGGTTCCCTTCCCGACGGTTTTATAGGTCAGGGTCAGGATGTCGTTCTGGACGAAGGCTACGGAAATCGGGCGTCTTAAGTAGAAACCGGGGATCCGGACATTGACAAACTGTCCGGGTCCCGTGATTTCGGAGGTGTCGCCCTGCAGATTCATTTCATACACGGAACCTGTAAGGGCTTTATTGGTGATAATCTTGAACAGAGATTCCTTCATAAGGTTTTATCTTTCCTGAAGCTTACTTCGCGTCGATCGTCGAGATCGTCTGGGTGGTCTCTTCGAGGACGTCGAGGAGCACCCGGACCGTGTCGAGCGAGGTAAAGAGCGTCACGTTGTTCTCGGTCGCCGCCAGGCGGATCGCCACGCCGTCGTCATAATGCACGCCGGAAAGGATCGCACGGGTGTTGATGATATAGCTCACGTAGCCGGCGCGGATGGATTCGAGAATCTGGTCCGAGCCTTCGCTGATCTTTCCGCGGACACGCGTCCTTATGCCGTTCTCCTTGAGGAAGTTCGCGGTGCCGATCGTCGCCTCGATGTTGAAGCCGAGGTTGTAGAAGCGGCGGATCAGCGGCAGCGCCTCCTCCTTGTCCTCGTCCGCAAGCGTCACGAGGACGGTTCCGTAATTCTGCAGATTCATGCCGGAGGCAACGAGCGCCTTGTACATTGCGCGGTGCAGGGTCTTATCGTAGCCGATCGCTTCGCCGGTCGACTTCATCTCGGGCGAAAGGTAGGAATCCAGGCCCTTCAGCTTGTTGAAGGAGAATACCGGCACCTTCACATAGTAGCGCTTCTTCTCTTCCGGATACAGGTCGAAGATGCCCTGCTCCTTCAGCGTCTTTCCGAGGATGACCTCGGTCGCGATATCCGCGAGCGAATATCCGGTCGCCTTCGAAAGGAAGGGAACCGTCCGGGAGGAACGCGGGTTCACCTCGATGATATAGACGTCCTCTTCCGGCGTCACGATGAACTGGATGTTGTAAAGGCCGATGATGCCGATTCCGAGTCCGAGCTTCTTCGCGAAGGTCAGGATCTTTCCCTTGACCTTGTCGGAAATCGAGTAGCTCGGGTAGACGCTGATGGAGTCGCCCGAATGCACGCCCGTGCGCTCAACAAGCTCCATGATGCCGGGAACGAACACGTCTCTTCCGTCGCAGACCGCGTCGACCTCGACCTCCTTGCCGAAGATGTACTTGTCGATCAGCACCGGCTTGTCGGTGTCGATTTCCACGGCGCTCTTTAAGTAGCGGACCAGCTGTTCGTCCTTCGAGACGATCTGCATCGCGCGGCCGCCGAGCACGAAGCTCGGACGCACGAGTACCGGATAGCCGATCTCGTTCGCGACCTTCAGGCCGTCCTCCAGATTCGTCACCGCCTGGCCCTTCGGCTGCGGGATGTCCAGCTCCAGCAGGATTTTTTCAAAGCTGTCGCGGTTTTCCGCGCGCTCGATCGCCGCACAGTCCGTGCCGATGATCTTGACGCCGCGGTCAAAGAGCGGCTGCGCAAGGTTGATGGCGGTCTGGCCGCCGAGGGAAGCGATGACGCCCTCCGGCTGTTCGAAATCAATAATCGCCATTACGTCTTCCGGCGTCAGCGGCTCAAAATACAGCTTGTCCGAAGTCGTATAGTCCGTCGAAACCGTTTCCGGGTTGTTGTTGATGATGATGGCTTCGTAGCCTGCGCGGCGGATCGTCTGCACCGCGTGAACCGTCGAATAGTCAAATTCCACGCCCTGTCCGATACGGATCGGGCCCGCGCCGAGCACGATGACCTTCTTCTTGTCCGTCAGGCGCGACTCGTTCTCGCCGGTATAGCTGGAGTACAGATAGGGTATGTACTTTCCGGTATGCAGCGTGTCGACCATTTTGAAGATCGGCGTCAGCGCATGTTCCTTCCGGAAATGGTACACCTCGATTTCTGTGCACTTCCACATTCTCGCGACATAGCCGTCCGAGAAGCCCATCTTCTTCGCGGCGGTCAGGGTCGGAAGGTCGAAAACGTGGTTTTTCAGCGTCTCCTCCATGTCGATGATCCGTTTCAGGGCCTCCAGGAAAATCTCCGTAATCATCGTGATTTCGTGGATTTCCTGTACCGATACGCCGTGATACAGGAGCTCGGCGACCGCAAAGAGTGAATCCGCGTGGAATTCCCTCAGGTAGTCCTTCAGCTCGTCCACGGTATAGTTGTCGAATTTCGGGATATACAGGTGGTTAACGCCCACCTCGAGCGAACGCACGGATTTCAGGAAGCACTCCTCGAGGTTTGCGCCGATGCCCATGACTTCGCCGGTTGCCTTCATCTGGGTGCCGAGCGTGTTCGGCGCCTCCGTGAACTTATCGAAGGGGAAGCGCGGGAATTTCGCCACGATGTAGTCGAGGGAAGGCTCGGTGGAGGCAAGGCCGCCCGCGACCGGAATCTCGGAAAGCAGCATGCCCATCGCGATCTTCGCGGTCACGCGCGCGATCGGATAGCCGGAAGCCTTTGACGCGAGCGCCGAACTGCGGCTGACGCGCGGGTTGACCTCGATCAGGAAGTATTCGGAGTTCTCGGGATTCAGCGCGAACTGCACATTGCAGCCGCCGGCGATCTTGAGCTCGCGGATGATCTTGATCGCGGAGTCGTTCAGCATCTTCAGGTCGTGGTCGTTCAGGGAAAGGATCGGCGCCACGACGATGGAGTCACCGGTATGCACGCCCACGGGGTCCACGTTCTCCATGCCGCAGATCGTGATCGCGTTGTCCTCGGAGTCGCGCATGACTTCGAATTCAATTTCCTTGTAGCCCTTGACGCTCTTTTCGACGAGAACCTCATGCACGGGCGAAAGCCGGAAGGCGTTCGTGCCGATCTGCACGAGCTCCTCTTCGTTATAGGCAAATCCGCCGCCCGTTCCGCCGAGCGTGAAGGCCGGACGCAGCACGACCGGATAGCCGATCCTTTTTGCCGCCTCCTTCGCGGATTCCAGGTCATAGGTAATTTCAGAAGGGATGACCGGCTCGCCGATCGATTCGCACATTTCCTTGAAAAGCTCGCGGTCCTCCGCGCGCTCGATACTGTCGTAGGGAGTGCCGCAGAGCTCCACGCCGCACTCGGCGAGGACGCCCTTTTTCTCAAGCTGCATCGCAAGGTTGAGTCCCGTCTGTCCGCCGATGCCCGGCACGATCGCGTCCGGACGCTCGTAGCGCAGGATTTTCGCAATATATTCCAGTGTCAGCGGCTCCATATAGACCTTATCCGCGATCTGCGTATCGGTCATGATCGTCGCGGGGTTGGAATTGCAGAGAATGACTTCGTAGCCCTCTTCCTTCAAGGCAAGGCAGGCCTGGGTTCCGGCATAGTCGAATTCAGCCGCCTGGCCGATCACGATCGGGCCGGAGCCGATAATCAGTACCCTTTTGATATCTGTGCGTTTTGCCATGTTCATGTCCTCCTGAATCGTAACAATATCGTAAAAAAGCAGTTATTTCTCTTCTCTTCGGTATACAATCTTCCCGTCATGGACGGTCAGCATGCATCTGCCGTAAAGCTCCATGCCGGTGAAAGGCTGGGCCTTGCCCATCGACAGGAATTCGTCGGGGTCCACCGTGAATTTCTCATCGAGCCGCCAGACCGTAAAGTCCTGCGTTTCCGAAAGCCCGAAGCGCTTCCTCGGGCCCGTCGTCAGAAGCTTCAGTAGAGTTTCCAGCGAAATCACGCCGGTCCGGACCAGTCTGGTATAAAGAAGCGGAAAGGCGGTCTCGAGCCCGACGATGCCGAAGGCGCTATTTTCGAGCCCCTTTGCTTTCTCCACGGCGCTGTGCGGCGCGTGATCGGTCGCGATGCAGTCGATCGTGCCGTCCTGAATTCCCTTAATCAGCGCTTCCCGGTCCTCCGTCCCGCGAAGCGGCGGATTCATCTTGAACCAGCCGTCTTCCTGAAGGTCATTTTCGTCCATCACGAGGTAATGCGGGCCGGTTTCGCAGCTGATGTTGAGCCCGGCAGCCTTGCCCTTACGGATAATTTCCACGCTCTCCTTTGTCGAAATATGGCAGACGTGGAAGGCGCAGCCGGTTTCTCCGGAGAGGCGCACGTCCCGCTCGATTTCAGCCCATTCGCTCTCTGAGGAGATTCCCCTGTGGCCGTGCGCTTTTGCGTAGGCGCCCTCGTGAATATACCCGCCGTGCAGCATCGAGTCGACTTCGCAGTGCGCGACAATCATTTTATTGCAGGCCTTCGCCTTCTTCATCGCTTCCCGCATCATTTCTTCCGACTGCACGCCCTTTCCGTCGTCCGAGAAGGCAATGCAGCGCTCCGAAAGCGCTTCGAAATCCACGAGCTCCTGCCCCTTTTCGCCGACCGTGATCGAAGCGTAGGGAAGCACCTCAACAACAGCGTCCCGGTCAATGATTTCCTGTTCTTCCCGGAGGTGCTCCGTGCTGTCCGGGACCGGATTCAGATTCGGCATCGCGCATACGCAGGTGTATCCGCCGCGCGCCGCAGCCATGGTTCCGGTACGGATGGTCTCTTTATATGAAAATCCCGGCTCCCTCATGTGCACATGCACATCAGTGAAGCCGGGAAAAATATAATAATCAAAATCATCGTCCGGAAGAATGGCTGAAATGCTCTCAAGATCCGGATGAAAATTCATCGTATCCGGACTGGTCATGATATGGAGCTTCTTCAGTTCTGCCATACAGGATTCTCCTTCTTATTTGGGTCTTCGCGGTATCCCGTACCGCATTAAAAATCCATCTCCTGTATTCTAACCGATTCCTCCCTTTCTGTCAATTGTGCCAAATGTCCAAAGATCAGTCCATTCCGGATGAAATGATTTAACTTGGAGCGCCGCACAGTCTGGACGGCGCCGGTTTCTTTACTCTCTCATGCACAGATACACCAGGTCACGTAGCTGGCGGTGCACCAGATGGAAGGTGATTCCGGAGTTCAGCACGTCCTGCGCGAAGACATAGCTTAAGTTGTTCGTCGGATCGATCATGAGGTAGAAGCCCGCTGCGCCGTCCCAGCCGAAATGTCCGAGCGGACAGGTGGAATCCGCGGGATCGATAAAGCGCCGCACGCCGAGGCCGTAGGTATAGCCCTTGTTCTGCGCGAAAATCTTCAGCATATCCTCCTGCTGCACGGGACCGAGCTGGCAGGAACGGTAGAGTTCGACGGTCTCCGGCTTCAGAAGCTGATAGCCGTTCCAGGCCTTTCCGTAATTCGCAAGCGCAGAGCCGAGCCTGATATAATCGTTCACCGAGCTTACGAGTCCGCCGCCGCCCGATTCATAGGCCTCGGGGATTTTACGGTCTTCCCGGCGGTTTCCGGCCTTCTCAAGCTTCTGCGTCTCATTATTCACGCGCCAGAGCGTGGACACCCGCGAAAGCTGCTCCTCGGTCGGATGGAAGGTCGTATCCGTCATGCCGAGCGGCTCGTAGATCGCCTTCTTAAGATATTCACCGAAGCGCATGCCGGAAGCGACTTCAATCACCGCGCCGAGAACGTCGTGGCAGAGCGAGTACAGATAGTGGGTTCCCGGCTCAAATACGAGCGGGCCGTCCGCAAAGGCGTTTGCGACGTCCACCGTGCCGGCCTCTTCGCCCTTTTCATCGACCACTTCCTTCACAGAGCCACGCATCTGGTCATAATCCAGGCCGCCGGTCATCGTCATCAGGTGGCGGATCGTCATGACATTCTTTGCCGGGGCGACGCTGCCGTCCTCCTGTTTCACGGTGAGATTCGCGTACTTCGGAAGATACTTGCTGACCGGATCATCGAGCGCGAGCTTCCCCTTCTCCATCAGCGTCAGCGCCGCGGTGCAGGTGGAAATCTTGCTGGCGGAATAGATCCAGTACAGGTCTTTGTCGCTGACCGTTTTCTGCTTCTCCGGGTCCGGATGGCCCGCCGAATGCCGGTAGATTTCCTTCCCCTCCTTCATAATCAGCATATCGACGGCCGGCGTTCCGAAATTGGCCTCGATACTGTCAAGAAAAGCGGTTAAGGGTTCAAAATGATACATGATGTGCCTCCTTTTCAGTCTTTATCGATGACTGTGTGATTTTAATCAGTTTTTCTCCGTGCAGTGCATAGGAGTTGCCTTTTTCTGATCTCCTATGCTGAACCATTACAAAAAATATACCCTCCGGACTATGAAAAGTCAAGAGGGTATGCCAATCGGATATTCGTTAAGCCATTTCCCGCACCAGATCCCCGAGGATCCGGATGCCTTTCTCGATTTCTTCCATCGATGGCATCGAGTAGTTCAGCCGGAAGGACTGAGAGGGGGCGCTTTCATCACAGTTGAAGGCCGTGCCGGGAACGACAAAGACCAGCCTTTCTTTCGCTGCCATGACAAAGTCCATCAGCGCGACCGTTTCCGGCAGCGTGCACCAGAGGAACAGGCCGCCTTCCGGACGCGTGTATTTCACGCAGGAAGGCATGTATTTATCGAGGCACTCCAGCATCCAGCCGCATTTCTTCCGGTACAGCGCGCGGATTTCCTCCACATGCGCGTCCATATCGCACTCGTCCATATAGCGGGAGCAGAGCATCTGGAAATAGATATTCGTATGAACATCCTCAACCTGCTTCGCGACGACAATCTTCTGGATCAGCTCCTTCGGTCCGAGAAGGAAACCGATGCGCATGCCGGCGGAAAGCACCTTCGAGAAGGAGCCGCAGTACAGCACTCTTCCGTCCGTGTCCAGCTTCTTGATGGTCGGAAGATCCTCCCCCGCGAAGCGAAGCTCGCCGTAGGGATTGTCCTCGAGGATGATGACGTCGTACTTCGCCGCAATCCGGTAGATTTCCTTCCGGGTCTCGAGGCTCGTCGTGGAGCCGGCGGGATTCTGGAAGGTCGGGATCACATAGATCATCTTCGTGTCCGGATTTTCCTGCAGCGTGCGCTCGAGCGCCGCGGTATCCATGCCCTTGTCCGTAAGCTCCACGCCACGGATCTTCGCGCCGAGCGAACGGAAGGCGTTCAGTGCGCCGATAAAGCTCGGATTTTCCGCAATGACGGTATCGCCCTCGTTGCAGAGAACCTTGCAGGAAAGCTCGATTCCCTGCTGGCCGCCGGTCACGATGATGAGATCATCGTTTTCCGTCCCGATGCCGAACTTATCAAGGAGCCGCGCCCGGACCTGCTCTCTCAGTCTCGGATAGCCTTCCGTGACGCTGTACTGCAGCGCCTGCACCGCGCTGCTTTCGAAAATGTCCGCGCCGATCCTGGCCATGTCCTCCACCGGGAAGGATTCCGGCGCCGGATTGCCGGCGGCAAAGGAAATTGCGCCCGGCGTCCCGAGACTCTTGAAAATCTCACGGATCGCCGAGGGCTTCATATTGACCATCTTATCAGATACTCTGTATTCCATACCCTGCCCCGATTCTTATTTAAAAAGGTTTTGTGCGGCTTCGGTATCATCCAGCCGCAGTACGACATTCGCGCCGCCGTCCTCGCGGCTCACAAAGGCGTACAGATACTCGATTCCGACACCGGCGTCGCTCAGCTTATCGACAAGCTGCGCCAGAGCTCCCGGCTTATCCTCCATCTGAAGGGAGAGAACTTCGGTTTTCTTTACGATGAAGCCTTCGCGCTTCAGGATGTCGTAGGCGCGCTCCGTTTCGGAAACGATGAGACGGAGAATGCCGAATTCGGAGTTCTCTGCGATCGAAAGCGCGCGGATATCGATGTGATGCTCGCTGAAGGTGTTCAGAATCTCGGAAAGTCGTCCGGTCTTATTTTCAACAAAAACAGACAGCTGGGTTGCAAACATGGGATTCTCCTTTCTCCTTAAATCGTTCTCTTGTCAATGACTCTCTTGGCTTTGCCTTCGGAACGGGTGATCGACTGCGGGGATACGAGGTGCACCTTCGCGCCGATGCCGAGGACCGAACGCAGCTTCGCCACGATCGCGTTTTCAAGCTTCTGAATGGACTTCATGTCATCCGCGAAGAACTTCTCGCTCATCTCGACGTTGATGTCGAAGGTGTCGGTATGGTTCACGCGGTCGACAATGATCTGGTAGTTCGGCGTGATTTCGCCGTCGTTGAAGCCGAGCAGCACCTCTTCGATCTGCGACGGGAAGACGTTGACGCCCCGGATGATCAGCATGTCGTCCGTGCGTCCGTGCGGCTTCATCATGCGGTAATGCGTCCGTCCGCATTTGCAGGGGGTCGGGTCGAGGCGGCAGATATCGCGCGTGCGGTAGCGGATCATCGGCATGCCTTCCTTCGTGATCGTCGTGAAGACGAGTTCGCCCTCCGACCCCACGGGAAGCGGCTCCAGGGTGTCCGGATCGATGATTTCCGGGATGAAATTGTCCTCCCAGACGTGCATGCCGGCCTGATATTCGCATTCACCGGAAACGCCGGGCCCGATGATCTCGGTGAGTCCGTAGATATCATAGGCCTTGATGCCGAGCGCCGCTTCGATATTCTTTCTCATCTCCTCGGACCAGGGCTCCGCGCCGAAAATGCCGACCTTCAGGGACAGCTGATCCTGAACGCCCAGGCGCTGGACCTCTTCGCCGAGGTACATCGCGTAGGAAGGCGTGCAGCAGAGCGCCGTTGCCTTTAAGTCAATCATCGTCTGGATCTGAAGCGCGGTGTTGCCCGAAGACATCGGGATAACGGTCGCGCCGATCTTCTCCGCGCCGCCGTGCAGACCGAGGCCGCCGGTGAAAAGGCCATAGCCGTAGGAAATCTGGATAATGTCCCCCTCGCCGAGTCCGACGGAAGTCAGGACGCGCGCCGCGCCGTCCGCCCAGATATCGAGGTCATTTCTCGTATAGCCCGCCACGATGCGCTTTCCGGTCGTGCCGGAGGAAGCGTGAATCCGGACGATGTCCTTCATCGGCGCCGCGAAGAGCCCGTAGGGGTAATAATCCCGCAGGTCCTTCTTGTACGAGAAGGGAAGCTTCGGCAGGTCCTCGATGCCGTGGATATCCTCCGGCTTCAGCTTGAGCTCGTCCATTCTCGTGCGGAAGCACTCCACATTCTCGTAGCAGCGCTTCACCTGCCACACAAGCTTCTCGCTCTGATAAGCCGTCAGCTCCTCGCGTGACATTGTTTCTTTTTTCTCATCCCAGTAGCCCATGTCTTTTCAAGTCCTCCTGATGGTGTATAAAAATTTTTACCCAGTTTTATTTCTGCGTCAGAGTGCGTATCCTCTTTCGAACGCCGCGATGTTCACCTCGATGAATTTCGCCGGAACGGTTTCCTTCAGGACTTCCAGCCACTCCTCCTTCGGAATGCCGGAGGTCTTCGCGTAGGAGCCGAGAAGCACGACGTTCGCCGTGCGGGTGTTTCCGACCTCTTCCGCGATCTCAATCGCCGGAACGACGGTGACTTCGGCGCGTTCCCCGAGCTTTTCCAGAATCCCTTCCGGATATTTCGCCGCGCCGGTGATCACCGGCATCGGGTCGATTTTCTGATCGTTCACGACGATCCGTCCGCCCTTTTTCACATAGGGAAGCGAACGGAGCGCTTCAAGCATTTCAAAGGCGAGGATCACGTCCGCCTCTCCCTTTTCGATAATCGGCGAGTAGACGCGCTCTCCGTAGCGAAGGTAGGTGACGACCGAGCCGCCGCGCTGCGACATGCCGTGGACCTCGCTGACCTTCACGTCATAGCCCTGACGGAGGGCCATATTGCCGAGAACACGCACGGCGAGAAGCGTTCCCTGTCCGCCGACACCTGTAATCATGACACTTTTCGTATTCATATGGGCCTCCCTCCTTTAATGTTTCTCAATCGCGCCGAAGGGGCAGATATTCATGCAGAGGCCGCAGCCGTTGCACTGGGTCTGGTCGATCTCGATGTGACCGCCCTCCCCGTCTTCCTTCCAGCTGATCGCGGGACATCCGATCTTCATGCACATCTTGCATTTGCGGCAGGTCTCGGGATTCACGCAGCACTTTCCTTCGTACTTGACATACTTTAAGAGCGCGCAGGGACGCTGTGCGATGATGACGGAGGGTTCGTCCACCGCGGTTTCTTCCTTCACGACCCTCTCGAAATTCTTCACGTCGAAGGGATCCGCCACGACAACCCGCTCCACGCCGATCGAGCGGCAAAGCATCTCCAGATCAACCTGCTTCGCGGGATTTCCGTAAATGTCCTTTCCGGACAGCGGATTGTCCTGATGGCCGGTCATTCCGGTGATGGAATTGTCGAGAATGATCACGGTATTCGCGCCGTGGTTGTAAACAATATCAATGAGGCCGGTAATACCGGAGTGCATGAAGGTGGAGTCGCCGATTACGGAAACCAGCTTATGGTTGAACTCCTCTCCCCGCACCTTCGCCATGCCGTGCGCCGCGGAAACCGAAGCACCCATGCAGATGACGGAATCGACGGCCTGAAGAGGCGCCGTTGCGCCAAGCGTGTAGCAGCCGATATCGCCCGAAACCGTCAGGCCCAGCTTCTTCAGCACATAGAAGGTGCCTCTGTGCGGGCAGCCGGGACACAGAACCGGCGGGCGCATCGGGGCTTCGGGCGCTGCAAAAGCTTCGTCCTCCGCCTCTTCCGGGAAGACCGCCTTCCGGATCATCGCCGCCGTATATTCATAGAGATAACTGAACTTTTCCTTCCCCGGGGAAACCATTTTCCCGATGCAGGGAATGCCGAGCGCTCTCACGTGCTCTTCGATGAACGGATCCAGCTCCTCGATGACATAGAGCGTCCTGCACTTCTTCGCAAAGCGGCGGATCATGTCCTCCGGCATCGGATAAGCGAGACCGAGCTTCAGGTAATTCACCCGGTCGCCGAGCGCTTCCTTCGCGTAGAGATAGGAAATACCGGAGGTAATCACGCCGATTTCCGAGCCGTTGTCCTCGATGCTGTTCAGCGGCGTGCGCTCCGCAAGTTCCGCGAGCTTCTTCTGCCGCTCCTCGACGATAACGTGCTTCTTCACCGCCATCGCCGGCATCATGACGTTCTTCGGAATGTTCTTTTCGTAGGGCTTCAGGTCAAGCGCCGCTCTCTCCTCCAGTTCGACCAGGCTCTGGGAATGCGAAACCCGGGTCGACAGCCGCAGGAATACCGGCGTGTCGTACTGCTCCGACAGTTCGAAGGCCGCCTTTGTGAATTCCTTACATTCGCCGGAATCCGAGGGCTCGAGCATCGGAATCTTAGAGGCCTTCGCA
Source organism: uncultured Lachnospiraceae bacterium (assembly GCA_946632055.1). GTDB lineage: Bacteria > Bacillota > Clostridia > Lachnospirales > Lachnospiraceae > UBA1267. The sequence goes on along the minus strand of CAMPAR010000001.1, from coordinate 85,515 downwards.
TAGTGCCGGGAGTCCTGCTCATTCTGCGAGGAATGCATGCCGGGATCGTCCGCGACCGCGATGACCAGACCGCCGTTCGCACCGATATAGCTCATCGTAAATACCGGGTCCGCCATTACGTTGAGGCCGACGTGCTTGCAGCAGGTCATGGCCCGGGCGCCGGCGATAGCCGCGCCGGCAGCCGCCTCGCAGGCGACCTTCTCATTCGGCGCCCACTCGGCGAAAATATCGTCTTTGTACTGTACAATGCTTTCCGTGATTTCGGTCGACGGCGTACCGGGATAGGAGGAGACGAAACGCACTCCCGCCTCATACGCGCCGCGTGCCACGGCTTCATTGCCAAGCATCAGTTTTTTCATGTTGTTTCCCTCTCTTACCGCCTCATATCCTCTTACAGTTCCACCTGCTGCGCCACGAGCGACTCTCCGCAGTAGCGCTGCCGAAGCACCGGCTTCTCGATCTTGCCGGTCGGATTCCTCGGAACATCGGCAAAGATATACTTTCTCGGTCTCTTATAGCGCGGAAGATCCATGCAGAATTCGCGGATCTCCTCTTCTTCCAGCGTAAAGCCGTCCTTTACTTCGATGATCGCCGCCGCGATCTCCCCGAGACGCGTGTCCGGAAGTCCGATGACCGCCACGTCCTTGACGGCCCTGTGACCGCGGATGAAGTCCTCGATCTGAACTGGATAGAGGTTCTCGCCGCCGGTAATAATGACGTCTTTCTTGCGGTCCACGAGATAGATGAAGCCGTCCGGGTCCTCCATCGCCATATCGCCCGTCCGGAGGTAGCCGTCCGCCGTCAGGGATTCCTTCGTCGCCTGCTCGTCATGGTAATAGCACTTCATCACGCCGGGGCCCTTCACGTAGAGCTCTCCGACCTCGCCCTGCTTCACCGGCTGATCCGAAGAATCCGCGATCTTCACCTCCCAGCCGTAGCCGGCCTTTCCGATCGCGCCGACCTTATGCACGTTGCCGATTCCGAGATGCACGCAGCCGGGTCCGATGGATTCCGAAAGTCCGTAGTTCGTGTCATAATCATGGTTCGGGAAGACCTTGAGCCAGCGCTTGATGAGGCTCGGCGGCACGGGCTGCGCGCCGATATGCATGAGCCGCCAGTGCGACAGGTCGTACTGGCCGAGGTTGATTTCATTCGACTCGATCGCGTCCAGAATATCCTGCGCCCACGGCACGAGGAGCCACACGATCGAGCACTTTTCCTCGGAGGCCGCCTTGATGATCCACTCCGGCTCCACGCCCTTTAAGAGCACGGCCTTTCCGCCGACCTTCAGGGAGCCGAACCAGTGCATCTTCGCGCCGGTGTGATACAGCGGCGGAATGCAGAGGAAGACGTCCTCATGGGTCTGCCCGTGATGGGCCTGCTCGCAGTTCATCGCGTGCATAAGGGAGCGGTGGCGGTGCAGGATCGCCTTCGGAAATCCGGTCGTGCCGGAGGAGAAATAGATGACGCCGTCGTCGTCGTCCGTAATGCCCATCTCGGGACGCTTCGAGGTGCAGTAGGCGATCATCCGGTCATAGCTGTCCGCGAAGGAGGGGCATTCCTCTCCCACATAGAACATATGGCGGATAAACGGAAGCCGATCGTAGATTTCCTCGATACGTCCGATGAATTCCGGTCCGAACACGAGGAGGCTGCAGTCGGCCTTCTTCAGGCAGTAGCGGATTTCATCCGCCGTATAACGGAAATTCAAAGGAACCGCGATCGCGCCGGTCTTCAGGATACCGAAGTAGATCGGCAGCCATTCGATTGAGTTCATGAGAAGGATCGCCACCTTGTCGCCCTTCTTCACGCCGCGCGTGAAAAGAAGATTCGCGAAGCGGTTGGCCTTCACGTCAAAGTCCTTCCAGGTGATCTCTCTCCTGAAGGGTTCTCCCGGGATCGGCTGCATCAGGGCGTAGTCACGCCAGGTAATGCGGCTCTTGGGCTCGAATTTCGGGTTGATTTCGACGAGAGCCGTCTCGTCCGGATAAAGTTCCGCGTTTCGTTCCAGTGTCTCAAAAATAGGCATATTACGTCTCTCCTGCCGTTATTATTCGATGTGCATGAAAGGGGACCGATCCGCACAGCACGAATGAGTCCCCCTTCTTTTCATTTAATTATCGAAGAACCATTCCTTTACCGCGTATTTCTCCCGCATCCGCTAAATCGAAAGCCGACGCCGTCAAAATATGTAAAGTATAATCCGGTTCTTTTCATGATAAGAAACCTTCTTTCAAAAGCCTTCCCGCGTATTGTAGCACAAATGCGCCGAGACTGTCAATAGCGGGAGTCCCGTGTTATTCAGGGACTTTCTCAGTTTTTCGTCTTCTTCAGGTTGACCAGAAGGTTGACGATGATGCCGAGGATCAGGGCGCAGGCCACTTCCGTCAGCGTGATCGTGCCGGCGATCGTGAGCGCCATGCCGCCGACACCGGCGATCAGGATGACCGAAGCCGAGAACAGGTTCCGGTTGTCGTTCAGGTCCACCGGCTGCAGCATCTTGAGGCCGGACACCGCGATGAAGCCGTACAGGGTGATGCAGACGCCGCCCATGACGCAGCTCGGAATGGTCGCAAGCGCGGTCACAAAGGGTCCGAAGAAGGAAGCCGCGATCGCGAGGAAAGCCGTGCAGAGAATCGTTACGACGGAAGCGTTGCCGGTAATGGCGACACAGCCGACGGATTCGCCGTAGGTGGTATTCGGGCATCCGCCGAAGAAGGCGCCCGCGATGGAACCGACACCGTCGCCGAGAAGCGTGCGGTGCAGGCCCGGCTCGGTGAGGAGATCCTGTCCGATGATCGAGGAAAGGTTCTTATGGTCCGCAATGTGCTCCGCGAAAACCACGAAGGCCACCGGGATATAGGCAACCGCCACGGTCGCGATGTATCCGCCGTTCACGCCGCCTTCGCCGAAGCCCTTGAAGGCTTCGATAAACGCGAAGTCCGGAACCCACTTCATGTTCTGGAACAGAGAGAAATTGATGATCTGAAGGGCTTCATTGCCGGTGGCGTTGCCGATCAGGGTGAAGATGGCTGCCACGCAGTAGCCGGCCGCAATACCGATGACAAAGGGAATCAGCTTCGCCATTTTCTTTCCGTACACCGAGCAGAGAATGACGACGAACATGGTCACAAGGCCGCACAGAAGCGCGATCCAGTGGGAAGCGACGGGAACCGTAGAGGTCTGCTCGACGATCTGCGCCGTGCCGTCTTCCGCGATGACCGCAACCTGCTCCACGACTTCCTTCGTGACGCTGCCCTTCATCAGGTCGCCGATCGCGTTGCCGGCAAGCGACAGTCCGATGATGGCGACCGTGGGTCCGATGACAACCGCAGGCATCAGCTTATTGATCCAGTTGACGCCGGCCGCCTTGACGATCAGCGCGATTACGACATAGACCAGTCCCGCGAAGCAGGCGCCGATCAGAAGACCCGCATATCCGACGGAAACGCTGACCGCGCCGCCGAAGGCCGCAAACATCGAGCCGAGGAACGCAAAGGAAGATCCGAGGAACACCGGGCTCCGGAACTTCGTGAATGCCAGATACACAATCGTACCGACGCCGGCGCCGAACAGCGCTGCGGACTGGGACATGCCGTTTCCGACAATCGTCGGAACTGCAATGGTTGCCGCGAGAATCGCCAAAAGCTGCTGGAACGCGAAGACGATCAGCTGCCCGAATTTGGGTCTGTCCTTTACTCCATAAACTAAATTCATCTTTTTACCCTCCCGTGGTAAATTAAAAATAGTACAACGGAACCGTCCCCTTTGAGGGGTGCTCCGGTTGTCTTCATCACAATAAGCGGACTTTTTTCAGTTCCGCACGATCGCGACCTCCGTCTTTCCGTCGAATTCCGGCACGCGTACGCTCACAAACTCGTTCCGCGCGGTCGGAATGTTCTTCCCGACGTAATTCGCGGAAATCGGAAGCTCCCGGTGCCCGCGGTCGATCATGACGAGAAGCTCCACGCGCGAAGGCCGGCCGAGCGCCATCAAAGCTTCAAGCGCCGCCCGCGCCGTTCTCCCGGTATAGAGCACGTCGTCGACGAGAATGATGTTCTTCCCGTTCACGTCAAAATCGATCAGGGATTCATTGATCTTCGGATCCTCGGAGTGCTTCTTCAGATCATCCCGGTAATAGGTGATATCGATCTCCCCGGTTTCAACCCGGATATCGGAAAACTTCTCGATATTCTCGCGGATGACCTTCGAAATGGAGACGCCCCTCCGCCGGATGCCGACGAGGTACAGCGGCTCCCCGCTCTGATTCTGTTCAATGATTTCGTGGGACAGGCGGGTCAGCGTGCGAAGCATCGTCCGTTCGTCCACAATTACTTTTTCCGTCATAGGCAAATAGAAAAGCCCTGCTCCTACGCGGGCAACGCAAGGGGCAGGGCTTGAACGATCCAAAGAAAGAGAGACAGACCGCTCTCCTTCGAACCGCTTTTCCTTTGCCTTGCCGCTATCCCGTAGCGAATTAAAGGCCGTATATCAGATGGCTGAATTTACTTGGTACCGAAAATCCGGTCGCCGGCATCGCCGAGTCCCGGGCAAATGTAGGCGTTTTCGTTGAGCTCCCGGTCCAGATGTCCGACGTAGATCTCCACGTCCGGATGCGTCTCGTGCAGCTTCTTGATGCCTTCCGGCGCCGCGATGATGCACAGGAACTTAATATGCACGCCGCCGTGCTGCTTGATCAGCGTAACCGCGTCCGCGCCGGATCCGCCGGTCGCGAGCATCGGGTCCACGACGATAATCGTGCGCTGCTCGATCGGGCTCGGAAGCTTGCAGTAGTATTCGTGAGGCTCATGCGTCACTTCGTCCCGGTACAGGCCGATGTGGCCGATCTTGGCCGTCGGCACCAGCGCCGTGATTCCGCTTACCATGCCGAGACCGGCACGCAGAATCGGGACAATCGCGAGCTTCTTTCCGGCGATGACCGGAGACATGCATTTCTCAATCGGCGTCTCCACCTCGATATCCTCAAGGGGCAGATCTCGCAGGGCTTCGAAGCCCATCAGCATTGCGATTTCTTCAATCAGTTTGCGGAACTCATTCGTTCCCGTATTCACCGAACGGAGCATGGTGATTTTGTGCTGAATCAGCGGGTGCGTCTGAATAAATACACCGTCTTCCGGTCCGTAAATGTTTTCAATAGCCATGGCTGTACATCCTTTCTTTTTGGGCTGATCCAAATACGATTGGATTAAAAAGATATGCCATGTCAGGCTTCGCGCTTCGCACGCTTCCCGGCATGATCAAGATATAGTAGCTTTAACATCCGGCTGCAACAACATCTTCTAACCGAAGATTATACCCTCTTCTTCTGTTCCTGTCAATTCCCAACTGGCGAAAAGTTCAGTAAAAAAGTTTTCGTGATTTTCCGCTTGACACAGCGCCCGACTTGTGCTATTATACCGATGTTGTCAATTTTGGCTCGTTGGTCAAGCGGCTAAGACGCCGCCCTCTCAAGGCGGAAACACGAGTTCGATTCTCGTACGAGCTACTGTAAAAAAGCGGAATCCTCTTCTGGGTTCCGCTTTTGTATTATCCTATACTTCCATGAACGAAAGGATTCTCTCATGGCCCGTGAATTTACGCCTGCTGAAGCAGCCGAACGCAGCATCATCAAAAAATACCGCAAGGAGCTCTGGAATCCTTTTACCGCCGCCGTCACGCGCTATGAGCTTCTTCGTCCGGACGACCACGTGGCCGTCTGCATTTCCGGCGGCAAGGACAGCATGCTGATGGCGAAGCTCTTCCAGCAGCTGCAGCGCATTTCCGACTATCCCTTCCGTCTGACCTTCCTCGTCATGGATCCCGGCTACAACGCCGAAAACCGACGGAAAATCGAGGAAAACGCCGCACTGCTTTCGATTCCTCTCACCATTTTCGAGACCTCGATTTTCGACGCGGCAAATTCCGTCTCCGAGAATCCCTGCTATCTCTGCGCCAGGATGCGCCGCGGATATCTGTATCACGAGGCGCAGCGTCTCGGCTGCAACAAGATTGCCCTCGGCCATCACCTGAATGACGCCGTCGAAACCGTCCTGATGTCGATGTTCTATTCCTCCAAAATCGAAACCATGATTCCGAAGGTGCATTCACAAAACTTCGAGGGCATGGAGCTCATCCGGCCGATGTACGGCATCCGCGAGGAGGACATCATTTCCTGGGCCAGCTACAACGGGCTGGAATTCATCCGCTGCGCCTGCCGCTTCACGGAAAAAGCCGAGCTTCTGAAGGACAAGGAATCCCTCTCCAAGCGCCGGGAAGTGAAGGAGCTGATCAGGACTCTCCGTGCCGTCAATCCCGACATCGAGAAGAACCTCTTTAACGCACTTCACAACGTGCAGCTCGATACCTTCCCCGGCTTCAAAACGGAGGGCGAACATCACAGCTTCCTCGAGAGGTACTAAAGAGCCGTCCTGCCCAAAGACCTCCTTAAAGCATAGAGATTCCGAGCCGAGGGTAATCAACCTCCCTCATGAGGCGGATACGAAGTCACGCCGAAGAGGGAGGCTGATCTCGCAGGCGAGTTTTACAGTAAACAGGCGCTCTCCCCGCATCACTTCTTCGAGAGGAGGCGCACGGCGTCGCGGATCGTACGGACCGGCACGCAGCAGTCCCGGAGTTCCTTCGGCATCCGCTGCATGGAAACCTCCGGCAGAATGACGCGCGTGTACCCGAGCTTCACGGCTTCGCGGACGCGCATCGGCGCGTTTGAAATGCCGCGGATTTCACCCGTCAGCCCGATCTCCCCGAAGGCGATGTCATGCTCTCCCGCCGGTACGTCATAATAGCCGGATATGATCGACAGCACCACCGCAAGGTCAATCGACGGCTCCGATACCCGCATTCCCCCGGTAATATTCACATACACATCATACTCGCCGAGAGAAATCCCGGCGCGTTTTTCGATGACGGCAATCAGAAGATTGAGGCGGTTGAAGTCAATGCCGACGGCCGTGCGCCTCGGAAGCCCGAAGGCCGTGCGCGCGACGAGCGCCTGGATCTCGAGAAGCATCGGCCGCGTTCCTTCCATCACGCAGGTGACGGAGGAGCCCGACATGCCGAGCGGCCGTCCGTTCAGCATATATTCCGAAGGGTTCTCCACCTCCGTCAGGCCGTTCTCTCCCATCTCGAACACGCCCACCTCATTCGTGGCGCCGAAGCGGTTCTTGACCGCCCGAAGAAGGCGGTACACCGCCGAGCGGTCGCCTTCAAAGTACAGCACCGTATCCACCATGTGCTCCAGCACGCGCGGTCCCGCCACCATGCCTTCCTTCGTCACATGGCCGACAAGGAAGATCGTGATATTGTTCTGTTTCGCGGTCTGCATCAGGATGTTGGTGCATTCCCGGACCTGGGAGACCGAGCCCGGCGCCGAGGAAACGTCCTCCCGGTAAATCGTCTGAATCGAATCGATCACACAGAAATCCGGCTTTTCCGCCGCAATCAGCTCTTCAATGACGTCCAGGCTCGTCTCCGAGGCCATTCGCACGTCGCCCCCGAATTCCCCCATCCGGTCCGCCCGAAGGCGGATCTGCTGCAGGCTCTCCTCCCCGGACACATACAGGACTTTGGTGCCGTGCTCGGTCAGGTATTTGCTGACCTGCAGGAGAATCGTGGATTTTCCGATGCCCGGATCGCCGCCGAGAAGCACGAGGGATCCCGGGACGATGCCGCCGCCGAGCACGCGGTCGAGTTCCCCCATGCCGGAAGGAATCCGGTAGTGATCCGCGACCGACACCTCTTTAAGCGATGTGGCGGCGCTGCGGCGAAGACCGCCGGAATCGCGTGCGGTTCCGGCGGGTTTCGAAATTTTGACAGGTTCTTCCACAAAGCTGTTCCACGATTTGCAGCCGGGGCACTGCCCCATCCATTTGCTGCTCTCATAGCCGCATTCCTTGCAGAAAAATACAGTGGTTTTTTTAGCCATGATGTTCACTCTTATTAAAGGTCAGCGCATCCTTTGCCTTTCCTACACTGACGACATCACCCTCTTTGAAGCTGCCGTCCAGAATCTTTCCGGCGAGCTCATCCTCCACGAGGTTCTGAATCACACGCTTTAAGGGACGCGCGCCGTATTTCGGGTCATAGCCCTTCTCGATCAGAAGATCCTTCGCGGAAGCGCTGAAACGAAGCGTGAGGCTCATCTGTTCCTTCGCCCTTCTCGAGAGGTCTTTCAGCATGATGTTAACGATGTCCTTCATGTTCTCCTTATTCAGCGGATGGAACACGATGATCTCATCAATCCGGTTCAGGAATTCCGGCTTGAAGGTACGGCGGACGGCCTCCATCACGCGCTCCTTCATCACCTGGTAGTCCGCTTCGTCGTTCTTCTTGGAGCCGAAGCCGAGCACCTTGGGAGTAATGATATTCTCCGCGCCGCAGTTCGAGGTCATGATGATGATGGTATTCTTGAAGTCAATCTTCCGCCCCTGCGAATCGGTAATCTGACCGTCGTCGAGCACCTGCAGGAGGATGTTGAAGACATCCGGGTGCGCCTTCTCGATTTCATCGAAAAGCAGCACCGAATACGGGTTCCGGCGCACCTTTTCGGAGAGCTGGCCGCCCTCTTCAAAGCCGACGTATCCGGGAGGCGAACCGATCAGCTTGCTGACCGAATGCTTCTCCATGTATTCAGACATATCGACACGGATCATGGCGTTTTCGGAGCCGAACATGGCTTCGGCGAGCGCCTTGCAAAGCTCGGTTTTTCCGACGCCGGTGGGTCCGAGGAAGAGGAAGGAGCCGATCGGACGCTTCGGGTCCTTGAGGCCCACGCGCCCGCGGCGGATCGCCTTACTTACGGCGCTCACGGCCTCGTCCTGCGAGACGACGCGCTTGTGGAGCGTTCCCTCCATGTTCTTCAGGCGGTTAGCCTCGGTTTCCTTCAGAGACTTGACCGGGATCTTCGTCCAGCCGCTTACGACGTCGGCGATTTCCTCCTCCGTTACGAGAGGACGCGCCTCATTCTGTTCCTTTTCCCAGCTTTCCTTCAGCTTGTTCAGCTTCGCGCGGAGCTTGTCCTGCGCGCGCTTGATATCGCCCGCGCGCTCGAATTCCTGCTTGAAGACCGCGTCTTCCTTTTCCTTTTCAAGCGCCTTCAGTTCATCCGAAGCTGACCGGATCTTCTTCGGCTGCACGTAGGTCGAGAGCCGGACCTTGCTCGCCGCTTCATCGATGAGGTCGATCGCCTTATCGGGAAGGAACCGGTCCGAGATATAACGCGTGGAAAGCTTTGCGGCGGCCGTCAGGGCGTCGTCCGTGATGATGACCCGGTGATGGTCTTCGTAGGCTTTCCGGAGGCCCTTCAGGATCTCCACAGTCTCCTCTTCCGTCGGCTCCTCCACCGTGACCGGCTGGAAACGGCGCTCGAGCGCGGCGTCCTTTTCGATGTGCTTGCGGTATTCGGATATCGTCGTGGCGCCGATCAGCTGGATCTCGCCGCGTGCGAGGGAGGGCTTGATAATGTTGGCGGCGTCGAGCGCGCCTTCCGCCCCGCCGGCACCGATAATCGTGTGGATTTCATCGATAAACAGGATGATCGACTTATCCGAGGCCGCTTCCGCGATGACGTTCTTGATGCGCTCCTCGAATTCGCCGCGGTACTTGGAGCCCGCGACCATGCCGGAAAGGTCGAGCGTCAGGAGGCGCTTATCCTTCATGATGTCCGGAATATTGCCTTCCGCGATCCGGTTCGCGAGTCCCTCGACGACCGCCGTCTTTCCGACGCCCGGCTCGCCGATGAGGCAGGGGTTGTTCTTCGTGCGGCGGGAAAGGATCTGGATGATCCGCTGGATTTCATGCTCGCGCCCGATCACGGGGTCGAGAAGCCCTGCGGATGCCTGCGCGGTCAGATCCCGGCTGTACATGTCAAGCGTCGGCGTCTTCTGGCTTCCCTGACGACGGGCAGCGCTTCCGTCTTCCCGGTTCCCCGCGGATTTCCCGGCGCCTTCCTGGATCGCGGTCACAAGATCCACGTGCAGCCGCTCGAGAGAAATATTGAATGCGGTCAGAAGCTTGCACGCCGAGCAGTTCGGGAAGGCCAGAATGGCCATCAGAAGATGCTCCGTCCCGACAAGGCTGGATTTATAAAGCCGCGCCTTCTCCACGGATTCATTCAGGATCCGGGTGGACATCGGGGTATACTCGTAGCCCGCAAACTCCACGACCGAGTAGTCCTGCACCAGGTATTTGGTGATCAGGTCGTGAATATCCTGAGCGAAAATTCCGTTGGCAGAGAGCACCTCGTAGGCGAGGCCTTCCGAGACTCTCGTAAGCCCGAGAAGCAGGTGCTCGGTCCCGACCGGCCCCGCGCCCAGCTCCTCCGCAGCCTTTTTCGAAAGATTCAGCGCCTTTTTCGCTGTTTCCGTAAAACGATTAACCATGTTCAGACTGTCTCTTTTCTGTGTATAGTTTCTTAAAAGGGAGAGCCGATAAAAAGCTTCTCCCTTCTGCTTTTATTTTCAGCTTTCTTCCAGGCTGATAAACTTCAGATACTCCTGCAGATACTTTGCGCGGAGCACGCGCACTTCAGCATCATCGGCCTGAGTTTTATAATAAAACTGCAGATTTCCCGGGAATATTCCGAGCATGAGCTCGTATACAGACAGATCTCCGCGGACCGTAAGAAGCCCCGTGGACGCGCCGAGCAGGATATTGGAAAGATGCTTGCAGCCCTCCGGGAAGTCCAGCTGCTTCGCATATTTCAGAATTCCGTAGGAGCGGCAGACGCGGTCCTCCAAAGACAGCTGCTGCAGCTTGTCCCGAAGCTCGCGCTCCTCCCCCATCAGCCGGTTTGCGACGTTCGTCAGGATGTCCATCAGCTCCTTTTCCTGCAGGCCGAGCGTTCGCTGGTTATACAGGACATACAGGCCGCCGATGGTCTTCGCGCCGGAGATCCAGGCCTCCTTCATCACCACGCCGAATTTGATCATTTCCCGGGACAGCGTCTGGAAATTCCGGCTTTCCGAAAGAAGCGGCAGGTGCATCACATAATAGGCGCGCATTCCGGTGCCGACGTTGGCAAGCGTCGAGGTCTTGAAGCCGATTTTCTTACTGAAGGCGTAGGGAATCCGGCTGTCGATATAGCTGTCGACCTGTTCAAGGCGCTCGTAGAGCGAATAGAGATTCTGTCCGTGCTCCGAAAGAAGGAGCCGCACATGATCCGCGCCGCCAACCGTCATGCTGAAGGCCTCGTCGGCGCTCGCATAGACCAGCGCCTTTTCCTGCTGCTCCAGCGTCGCTTTATTGATGAGAAGCCGTTCCTGCAGCGTCAGCTTTTCAGCCTCCGTAAGCTCGTCCGTCCTGAGCTTCTGAATGCTCTGACCGAGAATTTCCGGGAGCCGCGGAAGCCGGGTATCGACCTCCGTCATCAGCTCCTCGCGGTCCTTTTCCGTCATTCTGCCCGGGAAAACCCACTTTTTGAAATTCCGGAGAAGACGGACGCGGCTGACCTGAATGATATCGTCATTCTCACCGGGCCGGTGATACCAGCGTTCATCCATGCTTCTCCTCCTTCAGGCGGTTGATTTCATCCCGAAGCCGCGCCGCCTCTTCGTAGTTTTCTTCGGAAACCGCCAGCTTCAGGCGGTCCGAAAGCACGGAAAGCTCCTCCTTTGGGCTTAAAACGTCCTCGGTGATTTTCTGCTGCTTCTTCACGGATTTTTTTCCGGACGCGCCGGCTTTCTTCCCGGTATGGGTATCCGCGCCCTGCATTCTGAGGAGCATCGGCCGGATATAGGGCTCAAAGGACTCGTAGCAGTCCGCGCAGCCGAAGGCGCCGTCCTCCAGGATTTCTCCGTAGGTTTTGCCGCAGGTCGGGCAGGAAAGCTTTTTCGCCCGCTCGTCCTCCTCGGTCCCGGCATTCTGCCCGAGATGCTTCATGAGCGCATCCGCAAGCAGCTTGAAGATCGCCTTGGAAAAATCCTGTGCTTCCGGGTCGTCGGCACGGAAGGAATTCGCGCAGTCCTGACACAGATTATGCGTTTCCGAACTGCCGTTATGAATCCGCGTGATCCGCACGGTTGCTTCTTTTTCATGACATTTTTCGCAAAGCATTTTCAGTCACCGCTTTTTCTTAGTTTCTTTTCTTGAAGTCCACCACTTCAAAGTCATCCTGAAGCACTTCGTCGTAAATCGCGGGCATTCCGGAGCCGTCGCTCCCCTCGGAAGCCGTATCCTGCCGGTCTTCCGCCGAGGAGCCGGCTCTTCGTCCGCCCCTGCGGCGCACATAGACTTCCGTATCCTTGATTTCCGTCCGGCGAACCCGCACGCGGACTTCCTCCACGCTGTCGTCGTCAGGTCCGTCAATTTCAATCGGTTCCGCGTCGAAGGGCTCCGGCGTTACCACCTCTCCCTCCACCTTTTCGACCGCGGGGACGTCGTCCTCCTGCACCGTTACGCTTGCTGCTTCTTCCTTCGGCGGCGCGAAGGAGGATACGCCCATTTCCTCCGGGAAGGCGTCTTCAAAGCTGATATCGAAGGGCTCGAGATCATTGTCCTCCTGCGTATAGGCCGTATCGAAGCGGTCCCGGTCCACAGGCTCATCCTGAATCAGGAGCTCATCGTCCTCGGGGATTTCCTCGAAGTCGATCTCGCGTTCCTTTTCTTCCTGCTTCCGGCTCATCTGCACCACGATGATAATCGCGGCCACGAGGAGCATCACAATCAAAGCCCCGACCACAATCCAGAGCACATAGTTTCCGAGCAGGGACTCCTGCCTTCTCTCCGGCGCGGCCGTCGCGGTTTCCGTGCTTTCTTCCGAAACGCTCACCGTTTCGCTCTCGGAGACGCTTTCCTCCGAAGAGGTCTCGGTTTCCTCCGCCTCCTGCATTTCTTCCCTGAAATCCTCCCAGGGCGTCAGGGAAATCGCGCCCTCCGACTCCTGGTAGACGAAAAAGCTCCGGGAACCGTCTTCTCCGGCAAGATACAGCAGCGGATACAGTCTCGCATCGCTGCCTTCCACATTCCATCCGGGCACAACCGCGGAGGAGGTGCTTCCGGGCATGCTCAAATTGACCCGCGTCTCTCCGATCACCTCGTTCGGGAGGTCGGAGCTGTAATCCGGCGCGGAAATGATATACTTCAGTCCGTCGCTTCCGCTGAAGGAAACGAAGGGGATCATTGTATCGTGAAGCCTGTCGTAAACATAATAGCCTTCGGTATCGTCCTTCTCGGCATAATAGACGTACAGGCGGTATTTCGAACTGTAAAAGCTCTCCGTGCTCTCGTCAAAGGTCCGATTATCGTTCGCCCTGGTAAAGCCCGCCGGCGCCTGAATCTTCCTGAGATACTGGACAATCTGATAGCCGTCCACGTCAAGACGCGCGGACTCCTTTTCCGACTGGGCAATACTCGCGTCGATGGACATCTGCTCGATGGCCGACTCGCGGCTCGCGTTTTCCTCGGACTCCCGGATCGACTCCGACTCGCTCGCGGAAGCCGATTCACTTGCGGACTCCGACTCGGAGATGCGTTCGGATTCCGAGATGCTTTCCGACTCGGAGATCGACTCCGATTCACTCACGCTTCTGGATGCGGCCTCCTCCGAGGAAGCAATCGCCTCGGGGTTCTCTCCGATCACGGCTTCGATCGTGATGGCATAGTTCGGCATCGTAAAAGGAACCACCTTCGCGCTGCCGAAACCGGCTTCCGCCCCGTTGATCGTCCAGCCGGTCAGCATGTGATATTCATCCAGCAGGGAGTCGTCAAAGCGGAACCACAACTGAGTTCCCGCCGGCGCCTGAGCAATATGATTTCCGCCGGATTCGGCGTCATAGGCCCCGCCGTTCACTACGGTCACGAGAAATTCCTGCGGGGCAGGAGTCTCCGTCGCCGGCGGCGCTTCCGTGGCAGTCGCATCCGTATTGTTTTCCGATGCTTCCGCGGACTCCGACGGCGGCTCCTCGGAAGCCGAGGCGCTGATCCGGAAAGCGGACAAAAGGAGCATCAGGATGATCATATATGTGAAGCAGATTTTTCCAATGTTTTTCATTTTATGTTTCTCCTCGATGAAAAAGAGACTGAATTTCCAACCCACTCTTATTATATATGAATAATACTAAATCGTCAAGAATACCGGCAACCAGGTGATTGCCGGTATTCCCGTTTTAAAGAAACCGCATCCCTGCGCCCGATGTCTGCAAGCAGACACGGCTTATAGGATTAGTTCCCTTGTATCATCAGATGTTCTGGATGAAGTCATCCGCCGCCTTCTCCACATTTTCAAAGGCTTCGGTCTTTTCCACTTCCTCTTCGAGGGAGGTATAGTGGTCTTCCGCCGCGTCTTTGGCTTCTTCCGCAGCTTCCTTCACATCGTCCGCGGCTTCTTCCGCTTCTTCCTTCGCGTTCACAACCGCGTCGGACACCTGCTCCTTCGCGCTGCGGACCACATCCTCGACCTTTTCCTTCGCGCTATCAAAGGCGCCGCGAACGGCTTCCTTCGCCTTGTCCACCTTCTCGAAAACCGCCGGATTGTCATCTCTCAGATCGTCGATTTTGTCCTTGAGCTGTTCCTTTTTCTCGTCGAATTTCTCCTGAGCGCTTTCCTTCGCCGCGTCGAAATTCTCCACTGCGGTTTCCTTGAATTCGCTGAACTTCACGCTTGCCTTTTCCTTGACGTCATTGAAGGCTGCCGCGGCTTTTTCCTTCTTCTCGCTGAATTCCTCGCCGTAGTTGTCCTTCACAATGCCGCCGACGGCCTTTGCGGAGTCCTTGGCGACGCCCCAGGCCTTGACGCTGCTGTTCTTGATGCTTTCCGCGGTCAGCTTCGCCGCTTCCTTCATGCGGTCGGTGTCAAGATTCGCGTAGCTTCTCTCCTCCCCGCCTTCAGCGGCCATCGCACGCTTCGGCTCAATGGAGTTGTATTTCTTGATGTAGGTATAAGCAGCCGCCGCCACTGCGCCGAGTGCCGCGCCGCCTAAAATAAGATTACTGATTTTTCCCATCGCTATAATCTCCTTCCTGATTCGTTCACGATCTGTAAGACAGGGGCTTTCGAAAGTTCCCTGCTTTCACCCTGTACGCTGACATCATAAAACACAAGTGTGAACAGGCTGTGAACATCTTCGCAATTATCGCTTGCGTTTTACTTCTTCTCTTCTTCAGGAAGCTCGCTGGTGCAGTGAGGGCAGCGGGAAGCCATAAGCGGAATTTCAGACTTGCAGAAGGGGCATTCCTTCGTGGTCGGCTCCGCTTCCTCTTCCTTCTTCTTCAGGCTCTCCACCTTCTTGATCAGCTTGATCAGCAGGAACAGAACGAGCGCGATGCAGATGAAGGTGACGATCGCAGTTAAAAGCGTGCCGAAGTTGATGTCCACATTGTTGACGTGCCAGACGATGTTGCTGAAGTCCAGATAACCTGCGGTAATCAGGGACAGCAGGGGCATGATGACGTCATTCACAAGACTGGTGACAATCGCAGTGAAAGCGGCACCGATAATCATGCCGATTGCAAGATCCATGACATTGCCTTTCAGCGCGAATTCCTTGAATTCCTTAAAAAACTTTTTCATTTTTCTTTTCCTTTCTCCTGTAGTATACCATTGGTTTTAGTGACCGCCCGCTCGATTGCGTCGCGCGAGTTTTTCCATGGAGCGTCCCGGTACCGGTAATCGAACTTGTCCGTAAACCAGTCCAGATCGTCGGAGAGGCGCTGAAGGTTATCTGTGTAGAGCTTTGCTGTCAGCGTGACAAAGCTCTGCAGTTCCTGTTCTTTCAGGACTTCCTGCGCTTTTTCGATCAGAAGACCGAAATGCTCCTGGCAGAAGCCCTTGCACTGCGCGTATTTTTCACGGAACGCGCTGTCCTTCTGGTACAGCCGGAGTACGGTGTCCAGATAATGGGGAAACATCACATTGATCCGATTGCAGATATAGCAGGAGACGGTTTTTTCCCGCGCCCATTTCACGATTTCCGGCTCCTCCGCCTTCCGGAAGAGCTTCGAGGCCTTGACGGGCTTTTCCGCGATCTGCAGCGCTTCCTTCTTCTGGCGGTCCAGATGCGTCTTCAGGATCAGCGCGAGCCCCAGCCGGTTCTCCTGCTTCGAGAGCATCAGCATGTGCGGCTTGCAGAAGCCGACGCGGTCCGTCTCCATCCGGATATCGTCTTCCATATAGCTCGGTCCCATCATGAAAGCGATGGAGTCATCCTCGAGCTTCTTGTACATCGAGCAGATCGGACACTCCGACTGCTCGTCAAAGGCGTCGTTGACCGGGATCGTATAGAGTTTCTCAGCCATAAAATCGCTCCTTTATTTTGCCGGTTTGAAGCTGTCCTTCAGAGATACGCTGCGGTTGAACACGAGATGATCCTTCCGGCTGTCGCGGTTGTCGAGGCAGAAATAGCCGTTTCGCATAAACTGGAAGGTCGGCGCATTGACGCCGCTGCGGTTTTCCACGCCGTCAAAGGCTTCCGCCACCTTCACCATCTCCGGCTCCACCTTGCAGCCCTGAAGCACGACGAGGCTCTCCGGATCCATGCACTCGAGGAAATTCTTGTCGGGGCCGTCCGGCTGCTCGTCGAGGAAGAGGTTGTTGTAGAGACGCACCTCGGCATCGACCGCGGTCGCCTGATCCACCCAGTGAATCGTGGCGCCCTTCACCTTGCGTCCGTCCGCGGGATCGCCGCCCCTCGAATCCGGATCGTACTCGCAGAGCACTTCCGTCACGTTTCCGTTCTCGTCCTTCACGCAGCCCGTGCAGGTCACGAGATACGCGCCCTTCAGGCGCACCTCGTTGCCGGGATACAGGCGCTTGTACTTCGGAATCGGGGTCTCGAGGAAGTCCTCCGCCTCAATCCAAAGATTCCGGCTGAAGGTGATCGTATGCGTGCCGGCCGCGGGATCGGTCGGATTGTTTTCCAGTTCAAAGCTTTCGCTCTGCCCTTCCGGATAATTGGTCACGGTCAGCTTCACGGGCTTCAGAACCGCCATGGTGCGCTCGGCGCTCATGTTGAGGTCATCCCTCAGACAGTGCTCCAGCATCGCAAGCTCCACGATGCCGGTCGTCTTTCCGACGCCGATTTCATCGATGAAGCGGCGGATGGAATGCGCCGTATAGCCGCGTCTCCGAAGGCCGCAGAGCGTGGGCATTCTCGGATCATCCCAGCCCGAAACATAGCCTTCCTCCACGAGCTTTCTCAGCTTCCGCTTCGACATGACCGTATGGTCGATGTTGAGGCGCGCGAACTCGATCTGGCGTGGCTTGTGATAAGGAATCGATACATTGTTCACCACCCAGTCGTACAGCGGACGGTGCTCCTCGTACTCGAGAGAACACAGGGAATGCGTAATGCCCTCCAGCGCGTCCTGAATCGGATGCGCGAAATCATACATCGGGAAGATGCACCACTTCGTGCCCTGGCGGTGATGGTTGATATAGCGGATTCGGTAGATGACGGGATCGCGCATGTTGAAATTGCCGCTCGCAAGGTCAATCTTCGCGCGCAGCGTCATCTTTCCTTCCTCGATCTCTCCGTTTTTCATCTTCTCAAACAGCGCGAGGCTCTCCTCGATCGGACGGTCCCGGTACGGAGAGGTCGCCGGAATGCCGATATCGCCGCGGTTGGCCCTGAATTCCTCGGGCGTGAGCTCACAGACATAGGCGAGGCCTTTCTTAATCAGCTCCACCGCATATTCATAGTCCTTTTCAAAATAGTCCGAGCCGTAGAAAAAACGGTCTCCCCAGTCGAAGCCGAGCCAGTGGATATCCTGCTGGATCGCATCCACGTATTCGGTGTCTTCCTTCGCGGGATTGGTGTCGTCCATGCGCAGGTTGCAAAGTCCTCCGAAGGCCTCCGCGGTTCCGAAATCGATGCACAGTGCCTTGCAGTGTCCGATATGCAGATAGCCGTTCGGTTCCGGCGGAAAACGCGTATGGACGGTCTTTCCTTCAAACTGTCCGCCCGGAGCGAGATCTTCCTTGATGAAGTCCCAGATAAAATTGCTGCTCTTCGGAGCTTCCGTTTCTTTTACCAGTTCTGCCATTGAATTCTATTTCCTTCCATCTTAACTTATACGATTCGCTTGAATTTCCGGTCGAGTTCCGTCCGGGATAATGAAATCATGGTCGGCCGCCCGTGGGGGCAGGCATAAGGGTTTTCCAGCGTGAGAAGCTCTTTAAGAAGCGCGTCCGCCTCGTCAAAGCTTAAGGCGTTTTCCCCCTTTACCGCCGCCTTGCAGGACATGGAGGCGAGCTTCGAAAGAATCATCTCCGGCTTCTTTTCGCCGAGTTCCGCCTCGAGCTCTCCGAGAATATCTTCGAAAAGCGCCCGGACGTCCAGCCCGTACAGATCATAGGGAACGGCGGAAATCGCGTATTCCCGGCCTCCGAAGGAGGAAATCTCGTAGCCGAGTCCGGAAAAGGCATCCATGTAGCGGTTGAGAAGCAGCTCCTCGCGTGAACTTAAGGAAATCATGATCGGCGGGGACACGGTCTGGGAGGGATGCTTTCTCTCCTCGAGTTCCTTCATCTTCCGCTCGTAGAGGACCTTCTCATGCGCCGCGTGCTGGTCCATGATATAGAGCTTGTCCTCCATCTGCAGGAGCCAGTAGGTGTCGAAAACCTGCCCGATCAGCCGGTGCTTTTTGTATCCCTCTTCGGAAATCAGCTTCGTTTCAAACAGGCTCTCCTGCACAGGTTTTTCCGGCTTCACACGGACGGTATGCGTCACGTTTTCGAAGCCCGGAATCGTCCGGGGAGTCTCCTCCTCCTTTTCGGAAGCAGTCTCTTTTAATAATAACCCCTGACCCTGCCCGCTGTCAAACGGAACTGTATTTTTTTCACGCACAAAATCCGTTTTATCCGGAAAGGCGTGGTATGCGGGCACAGAGCTTTCTCTGCGCTTTTCCTCAAAGGGCTCCGGCGCGGCATAGACTGGCTCCGGCTTCTCCTCTTCTTCCGAAAGCCGCGTTTCCTGAATGAATTCCTTCTTCGATAGAGAATCGCGCACCGCCGCAAGCACCGCGTCGTAGACGGTCTGTTCGTTCCGGAAGCGAAGCTCCATCTTCTGCGGATGCACGTTGACGTCAAACATCTCCGGCGGCATATCGATGTACAGGACCGTCAGGGGATAGCGGTGCAGCATCATGAAGGGCTGGTACGCGTCCTCGATGGCCTTTGTGATCACCTTGTTCTTCACATAGCGGCTGTTGACAAAATAGTTCTCAAAGCCGCGGTTTCCCTTCGCAAGAACCGGCTTCCCGACAAAGCCCGTGATGCGGATTTCTCCTGCCCGAGCGTCCGTTTCCTCGAGGGAAGACGCCGTCTCCCGCCCGTAAATCGAGTAGATCAGGTCCCGGACACGGCCGTTTCCCGAGGTTGAAAGCCGGGTCTTGCCGTTTGCGATCAGCCGGAAGCTGATGTCCGGCCGGGACAGCGCCATTTTCTCCAGAAGCTCGGCGATATAGCTCGCCTCCGTGATCGGCGTTTTCAGGAATTTCCTGCGGGCGGGCGTATTGTAGAAAATGTCCTTCACGAGGAAGGTCGTCCCGTCCGGCGCCCCGATCTCCGTGAGCGAAACCTCCTCGCCCCCGTTGATCTCATAGGAGCTGCCGGTCACTTCCTGCCGGCATTTCGTAATCATTTCGAGCCTCGTAACCGCGGCGATCGAGCTTAAAGCTTCTCCGCGAAAGCCGAGACTGCGGATTTCGGAGAGATCCCCGGCGTTTTCGATCTTGCTCGTCGAATGACGGAGGAAGGCCGTCGAAATCTCGGACTTCGGAATTCCGCAGCCGTTGTCCGTGACGCGCACGAGATCAATTCCGCCGTTTCTGATTTCCACGCTGACGGCAGTCGCGCCGGCGTCGATCGCGTTTTCCACGAGTTCCTTCACGATGGAGCTCGGGCGCTCAATGACTTCGCCGGCGGCAATCTGGTCCACCGTTAATTTGTCCAGCACATGGATCGGAGGCATACAGGTTCCTTTCCTCAGTTTCTGATATCAAAATCAAGCGCCTAGACCCGGTTGTTCAGCTTCGACTGAATCCGGTAGAGGGTATTGATGGCGTCGAGCGGCGTCATATTGGACAGGTTCAGCTCCCGGATTTCCTTCAGCACGTCCTCGTCCTTCACGGTTTCGAAGAGACTCATCTGGTTCGCGTCCACGTCGTCCGGCCGTTCGACGCGCTTCTTCGTGTTCATGCCGACCGCCGCGTAGGAGGCAATCTCCTTCGCCCGCTGCGCGATATCGGTATCGATCAGCTCGTCCACGAGCTCATCCGCGCGCTGCAGCACCGGCTTCGGGACGCCCGCAAGCCGCGCGACCTGGATTCCGTAGGACTTGTCCGCGCCGCCGCGTACGATTTTCCGAAGGAATGTGATATGCTCTCCCTGCTCCTTCACGGAAATGCAGTAGTTGTTGACGCCGGGAATCGCGCCTTCCAGCTCGGTCAGTTCGTGATAGTGCGTCGCAAACAGGGTTTTCGCGCCGATGATCTTCGGATCGGCGATATACTCCACCACCGCCCAGGCGATCGACAGTCCGTCAAAGGTGGAGGTTCCGCGCCCGATCTCGTCCAGGATGATCAGGCTCTTCTTCGTGGCGTTCCTCAGGATATTCGCGACCTCCGTCATCTCCACCATGAAGGTGGACTGGCCGGAGGAAAGGTCGTCCGAAGCGCCGACCCGGGTGAAGATCCGGTCGGAAATGCAGATATCCGCCTCATCCGCCGGCACGAAGGAGCCGGTCTGCGCCATCAAAGCAAGCAGCGCTGTCTGGCGCATATAGGTGGACTTTCCGGCCATATTGGGGCCGGTGATGATCGCAATCCGGTTGTTCTTCGTATCAAGAAGCGTATCGTTCGGCACGAACTGCTCGGACTGGATCATGCGCTCAATCACGGGATGACGGCCGTTTTTAATCCGGATCACGCCCTTCTCGTTGATCTTCGGGCGCACATAGCGGTTCCTTTCCGCGACATACGCGAAGGACGCCAGCGCGTCCAGCGCCGCGATCGCCGCAGCCGTCTTCTGCACCCGGTCGATTTCTCCGGAAATCGTGTCCCGCACCGTCGTAAAGAGCTCGTATTCGAGCGAATTCAGCTTGTCCTCGGCGCCGAGGATCATGTCCTCCAGCTCCTTCAGACGCGGCGTAATATAGCGCTCCGACCCGGTCAGGGTCTGCTTTCTCACGAAATAATCCGGCACGAGATCCTTGAAGGAATTCGTGACCTCCAGATAATAGCCGAACACCTTGTTGAAGCGGATCCTCAGGTTCTTGATGCCGGTTTTTTCCTTCTCCTCCGCCTCGATGTCCGCGATCCAGTTTTTCCCCTCGCTTCTTGCCTTCCGGTACTGGTCAACCGTATCATTGAAGCCGTCCTTGATGATTCCGCCCTCATGCACCAGGATCGGCGGGTCCTCGGAGATGGATTCCTGGATCAGTGTGAACAGATCATCCAGCGGATCAATCGAGTCCCGAAGCTCGGAAAGGAGCGCGCTGTGCGCGTTTCCGAGAAGGGTTTTGATGTGCGGAACCATTTCAAGCGAGTTCCGGAACGCGAGAAGATCCCGGGGATTCGCGCTCCGGTAGCTGATTTTTCCAAGAAGACGCTCGAGATCATAGATCGGATTCAGGTATTCGCGAAGCTCCTCCCGAAGGATCTGGTCCTCCTTCAGCTCCTCCACGGCATCCTGCCGCCGGACGATTTCCTCTCGCTCAAGAAGCGGCTGTTCGAGGTATCTTCGGACCGTACGCGCGCCCATCGCGGTCCGCGCGTGATCGAGCACCCACAGAAGGCTCCCCCGCTTCTGCTTCTCCCGCATGGTTTCCGTAAGCTCCAGATTCCGCCTCGTGGCGGCGTCGAGCAGCATGAAGCGGTTCAGCGTGTAGACCTGAAGGTGGGAAATATGACGCAGTTCGGTTTTCTGGGTATCGAGAAGATAGGAAAGAAGCGCGCCCGCGGCAGAGGCTGCTGTCGGCAGGATGGAGAGACCGAGGCTTTCAACGGACAGCACGCCGAAATGCTTCAGAAGCGCGCCGACGGCATTGTCCTCCCGGAATCTCCAGGCGCCTTCCGTACTGAGCGAGAAGTTCAGGCGGTGCCGAAGCTCCGTCAGATCCGCGCCGGAGACCGTAAATGCCTCGTTCGTAATGATTTCCGCCGGAGAAAAGCGGCTGATTTCGTCGTAGAGCTGTTCCCTCTTTTCGAGCTCGGCCGCGTAGAAATCGCCCGTTGTGACGTCGGCAAAAGAAACGCCGAAAAGGCCCCGCTCGTACACAATGCACATGATATAACGGTTCCGCGTTTCATCGAGCGCGCCGGTATCGGTCAGCGTTCCCGGCGTCACGACGCGGATGACCTCCCGCTTCACGAGTCCCTTCGCGAGCTTCGGGTCCTCCATCTGCTCGGCGATCGCCACCTTGTGGCCGTTCTCCACGAGCCGGGTGAGGTACGATTCCACCGCGTGATACGGAACGCCGCACATCGGCGCGCGCTCCTCGAGGCCGCAGTCCTTTCCGGTCAGCGTCAGCTCCAGCTCTTTACTGACAAGCTCGGCATCTTCGAAGAACATTTCATAGAAGTCGCCGAGCCTGTAAAATAGGATACAGTCAGGATATTCTTTTTTGGTTTCCAGATATTTCTCCATCATCGGAGAAAGCGCCATGGGATGCCCCTTTCTTCCTGCTTCAGGCCTGATTTGTTATAGAAGTCCCGATCAGGCCTGCTCGCCGATATAGTAAAAGCCCCTGCTTTCCATGAGCTTCACCGGTACGATGGAGCCGATGAGCTCTTTTTTCCCGGGGAAATGCACGAGGGTATTGTTCGTAAGCCTTCCGCTGACCATCGTTCCGTCCTGCCGGTTCACTTCTTCCACCAGTACCGGAAGCACCTTCCCGAGGTCCCGTCCGGAGACCTCCTGCCCGATCGTCTGCACAAGGGCAAGCAGCCGGTCAAAGCGGTCCTTCACGATCTCCTCCGGCACCTGGTCCTCCATCTTCGCCGCCGGGGTTCCGGTGCGCTTTGAATAGATGAAGGTAAAGGCGGAGTCGTAGCGAACCCTGCGGACCACGTCCATCGTCTCCTGAAAATCCTCCTCGGTTTCACCCGGGAATCCGACGATGAGATCCGTCGTGATCGAAATATCCGGCACCGCTTCCCTGAGCTTCCGGACGATTTCAAGATACTGTTCCTTCGTATAATGCCGGTTCATCTCTTTCAGAATTCTCGTGGAGCCGGACTGCAGCGGCAGGTGGAAATGATTGCAGATTTTCTTGGAATGCGCGAGGGTCTCGATCAGTTCGTCCGAGAGATCCTTCGGATGCGAGGTCATAAAGCGGATGCGCTCGAGGCCCTCCACTTCTTCGATTCTTCTGAGAAGCTCCGAGAAAGATACCGGTTTCTCCAGCGTTTTCCCGTAGGAATTCACATTCTGCCCGAGCAGCATGACTTCCTTCACGCCGTCCGAAACAAGCGCGCGGATCTCCGAAAGGATATCCTCCGGCGTGCGGCTCCGTTCGCGTCCGCGGACATACGGAACGATACAGTAGGTGCAGAAATTGTTGCAGCCGTACATGATGTTGACGCCGGATTTGAAAGGGTATTTGCGGACGGCCGGCAGGTCCTCGACGATTTCGTCGGTGCCCTCCCAGACGTCGATGATCATGCCCTCTTCCGTCTCCATGCGGTACATCAGTTCCGCCAGGCGGAAAATATTATGCGTCCCGAAGACGAGATTCACGAAGCTGTACTTCTCGCGGATCGTCTGGACCTCGTCCGGCTCCTGCATCATGCATCCGCAGACCGCAATCCGAAGCCCCGGATTCTTCCGCTTCTTCAGGGAGTGGAGGTATCCGAGGCGCCCGTAAATCTTCAGGTTGGCGTTTTCCCGGACCGTGCAGGTATTGTAGAGCACGAAGTCCGCCTTTTCCTCCTCCTCTTCACTCACATAGCCGATTTCCGTCAGGATGCCCGCAAGCTTCTCGGAATCCTTGGCATTCATCTGGCAGCCGAGCGTTTCAATGTGAAAGCGCAGCTTCCTGCCGAGTTTTTCTTCTTTTTCTTTGGTGAGTTCCCGGACCTTCCGGATATATTCCTGCTGGCGGAGGCTTTCCTCCGCCGATGGATTCTGATTCATGAAATGATTTCCTTGGTAATAATGTCAGAACAGATGGGCGGCGCTTAGGTTAAGCGCCGTGTTTAATTGTGAAGCACGATTTCCGAGCGTTCCCCGGTGCGGAAAGCGACCGGGCTGTCGAAAACCACATCCACGCGTCTTGAGTATCCCGCGCCTTCGACCTTCTCGAAGCCGATCTTTCCCTGATGGTTCTGTCCGTCGGTATTGTGATACTCAAAAAGCGCGAAACCGCTTCCGTCATAGCGCGCAATCACATTCTCAAGGACCGGCAGCAGCTCTCCGGCCGCCGGACTGAAATTATAGACGGTAAAGGCCACCGTATTGCCGTCCTCATGGAATACCCGCACCACGATTTCCTCGCCCTCGGAGTAGCCGTAGTCGCCGATCCTTACGGGATCGGGCTTCTGCGTGACGTTCTTCGCCTCATATGAGATGTAGTTCGCGCTGCTCGTCACATAATAGCCGTCGATCGTCTTATACATCAGGAATGGTGTTCCGTTGTTCAGCATGTAGATCTTCGATCCGATATCGAAAGCCCCGCTGTAATTCGTCAGGTTTCCGGGCGTATCCGCGGCGTCGAACTGCGGCGAGAGATGGAACACGATTCCTTCGCCGTTATCGCCGGACTTGATGATCGTGGCGATTCCCGACTCCGGAATATCCTCCAGAAGCACCGGACAGCTGTGATCTTCGTCCGCGCGGAGCGCCCGCACGGTCTGATCGGCGGATTCTTCCGCAAGCGCCGCCGTCGACTCTTCCGTTTCCGTACTTTCATCCGGTTTTTCCGTGCTCTCTTCCGTCGTTTCCTTCGTGCTGTTCTTTTCTTCCGTTTCCGTCTCCGAGCTTTTCTTCGTCTCTTCTTCCGTCTCCTCTTTCAGGGAGCTGCCGCTTTCGGAACTGTCCTGAGAAGCGGCGGCTTCGATGGATTCCGAAGGCGCCGTCTCGTTAGCGGGCGCGCCTGTGTCTTCCGCTGCCGCTTCCGTCGTCCCTGTCAGCGCTTCCTGCAGCGCCGCTCTTCCGCTTCCGAATACCAGATAGCAGAATATAATCGTCAGACCGATAATCAGTACCGACAGAATCGAAAATGCGATGGTAAATGCTTTACTCCGAAACATAAGTTTATAATCTCCCTGAAACGACCGGTAAAATAATCTCACAATGAATTGTTATTATACCACAGACCGCCTTTTTTGACAACGCGAAAATTCAGCTCTTTGACTTGTAAATGATCCAGCCAGCTACAGCGAGAACCGCCGCCACGGTCATGACGATCAGGATGATGATGTCCTTCTTTTCGGCCCGGATTTTCGTATTGCCGGTAAAGGTCAGCTTCAGGCGGTTGGTCACCGGAAGAAGCGCGTTGAACCACAGGATCAGCACCACGGATTCGGCCGGGAACAGCACGAGATTCTTGACGATCCGGGGCAGCGTGAAGAGCGTATAGCTCTTCCCGAGCACGAGCTCGTAATAGTAATACAGGATCACCGGATTCATCAGGAGATTGCAGATAAGCGTGACGAGGAAGCGTCCGAGAATGATCCGGAAGGCCGTCATTTTCGCCCGGTAATAGACCAGCGCGAAGATCAGGCCGCCCGCGATTTCCACGAAAATGAAGGGGAAGAAATACGGTCCGGAGGGGAACAGGATCGCGCCGACCGTATCGCTGACCGCGGAGGCGGCGATCGCGACGAGCGGCCCGTAAATCATCGAGCCCACGGAATTCACGAGGAATCCGAAGGTGATATTCAGGTTGAAGGCGACCGGGATCTGCACAGCCTTCAGCGCGATCCGAAGTGCCGTCAGCATCGCAGCGACGGTAAGCATGCGGACCGAGGTGAATTCCTTCGCGGCCAGTGCCCAGTACGCTTTTGAGAAGGGGTGTTTAAACAGGGTGCGTTCTCTTTCGTTCATAAAAAATCCTTTCTTCCACGGGACAGCTCATAATTCGAGCATGCCGCATAGAAGAAAGGATCCTTTCACTGCCTGCTATGCGACAGCGGGATGCGGAACACATACTGCAGGTCATCCTTATGACCGTTTCGTCCGGAAAGCAACTCCCCGTCTTTCCGGCACTATTTCACACATGCATTCCTACTCTGTCTACATGGATATGATTTGATTGTCAGCTTTCTTTATTCTTCGCTCTTCTCCTCTTCCGGAGCAGCGTTTCCCGTGGCTTCCGGCGCTTCTGGAGCCTGCGCTTCTGAAACAGGTGCTGCCTGAACCGGTGCTGCCTGAGCCTGCGCTTCTGAAACCGGAGCCTCCTGAGCCGGGGCCTTCACGGCTTCGATCAGCGGAACCGGGACGGCCTCTTCGGCGGGCTTCTTCTCTTCGCAGCCCGCAATTTTGCTGCTGTCGTAGTGCAGGAATTTGATGATCGGAATCAGGCCGATGATGGCGGAGAAAAATCCGAGCGCCGTCCGGCTTCCGAGCGTCCGTCCCTCGACCCGGGCGTAGATCGTGCGGTACACGCTTCCGAGGAAGAACATCTTGAAGATGAAAATCGCGACCGGACCGACAAAGGGCAGATAAGCCGCCACATTCGTGATGATATACCAGAATTTGAACCACCAGACCGGACAGTCTGCGCTGAACAGTTTCATCGTCGGACGGCCTTCGGCGGCCGCGTCGGCCAGCGCATAGTACTGCGCGTAAGGAATCCAGGCCATCCAGGATTTCCGGTAGTTATACTTTCTGAGAAGCTTCTGGAACGCGACCGCCCGCAGAATATACAGGCCGATGGCGACGAGCACCGCGAAGCAGCAGATGATCCAGATCAGAAAAACCAGGATGAAAATAATCGCTTCTGACATTGAAAACCTCCTGAAAATATGATCTCAGGCCTTCCGGCCATGATTGTATTATAGCATCTTTTCCGTCCGAAGGGTGCAAATTGTAATTGCGGGAACGAACTTCAGTAGATGGTCCTCAGATCCTCCACGCCGTAGGTCTTCATAAAGCGCTTCAGGTCCTTCTCGTCACGGATGGCGCAGACGCCCGTAAACTTCCCGGTTTCGCGGTCCCGGAATCCGGCCGTTTTCTCTCCGGTGCAGATACTGGATAAAAGGACCGCTTCCATGGTCTTCGGATCAAAAACCGCTTCAGGAGCGGTACGTTTTCTGCCAAACAGATCACTCACCCCCTTATCAGAAAAAGAATACCATAGGGAAGAAGGCTCCGTCAACCGTTTTTTCGTAAATTTACCGGGTTCCGGGCCGATTTCTCTTGACAGATTCATGAAATATGGCTATAAATAGAATCAGGAATGCGAAAGCAATTGTGAATGATTCACAAGAATATGATTGCACGTAAAAAGGAGGACGCTCCATGTTGAAAGATTTTGTGAAAGCCGCAAAGCCCGATGACGAGACCCTGCGTCTTGCACTCAAAAAGGAACAGGAAACGCTGGCCGGATACCAGAATAAGATCAAAGAGGCGAAGCTCCCGGTCATGGTGATTTTTGAAGGCTGGGGAGCCGCCGGCAAAGGCAGCGTGATCGGCCGGGTCATCAGGAATATCGACCCCCGCTTCTTCCGCGTGAAAACCATGGCGCCCGCGACCGAAGAAGAAAAGCGCTACCCCTTCCTGTACCGCTACATGCTGGAAATTCCGGAAGCCGGCAAGTTCGAATTCTTCGACGGCTACTGGATGGAGGAAATCATTCAGGGGCTCGCGGACGGAGAGCTCTCCGAAAAAGACTATGAGAAGCGGATCCGCAGCATTAATACCACCGAACGGTCTCTCACGGACAACGGCTATCTTGTCATGAAATTCTTCTTCCAGATCGACCGCAAGGAGCAGAAAAAGCGCCTGAAGGATCTGCTGTCCGACAAGAACACGAGCTGGCGCGTGAGTCACGCCGACGAAGAGCAGAACAAGCACTACGACCGCTATGAGAAGCTCTACGACCGGTATCTCGAAGGCACGAACCGCTCGACCTCTCCCTGGTACATCATCGACGCCAAAGACCGGAAATGGGCGGAGCTGCAGGTGCTGGAATTCCTGAATCAGGGCATCGATACCGCGCTCAAGAACCACGCGCTCGCCGTGCCGATTCTGCAGAACACCTTCCCGCTCGTTGAGATGCCGCTCTTAAGCGAAATCTCCCTGAAGGACAAGACCGTCTCCGAGGAGGAATACCGCAGCGAACTCGACAAGCTGCAGAAGGAGCTCCGCAGCCTTCACAACGAGCTCTACCGCCGTAAGATTCCGGTCATCATCGCTTACGAGGGCTGGGACGCGGCCGGCAAGGGCGGCAATATCAAGCGGATCGCCGGCGCTCTGGACCCGCGCGGCTATGTGGTGCACCCGATCGCGAGTCCCGAGCCTCACGAAAAGGCGCGTCATTTCCTCTGGCGCTTCTGGAACCGACTGCCGAAGACCGGACACATCGCCATCTTTGACCGCACCTGGTATGGCCGGGTCATGGTCGAGCGTCTCGAGGGCTTCTGCTCCGAGAATGACTGGCAGCGCGCCTACAACGAGATGAACGAATTTGAGAAGGAACTGTCGGACTGGGGTGCGGTGGTCATCAAGTTCTGGGTGCAGATCGATAACGAGACCCAGCTCGAGCGCTTCACCGACCGCCAGAACACGCCCGAAAAGCAGTGGAAAATCACGGATGAGGACTGGCGGAACCGCG
Source organism: uncultured Lachnospiraceae bacterium (assembly GCA_946632055.1). Classification (GTDB taxonomy): domain Bacteria; phylum Bacillota; class Clostridia; order Lachnospirales; family Lachnospiraceae; genus UBA1267. Next base: position 56,788 of record CAMPAR010000001.1, on the reverse strand, counting down.
AAAAGTGGGATCTCTATGAGGAAGCCGTGAACGAGATGCTTCAGAAGACCTCCACCGTCTTCGCGCCCTGGTATATTCTGGAATCCAACGACAAACGCTACGCCCGCCTGAAGGCGCTCCGGATTGTGATTGACGCCTGCAAGAAGGCCTGCAAGGAGCAGAAGTAACTGAAATTTTGTATATATAATGAACAGAGGAGGCCCCGGGCATTACTGCCCGGGGCCTCCTCTGTGTATCGCGAAACTCGCCTGCGAGATGGGTATCCTCCTGCGGCGCGGTTTCACATACGCCTTGTGAGGATACCCATACCCCTCGGCTCGATTTTTTATGAAGAAAACCGGGTGACGAGCTCCCTGACGTCGCAGGTCTTTTCCAGGAGCTCGATGAATTCCGCCGGCATTCCTTCGTCCAGCCCGGCGTCGATCCACCGGAGCATGAAGCCGGTCACGAGATACAGATAATACTGGGTAATCCGGTGCTTCGTGCGCTCCGTAATCTCCCCTTCCGTCAGCGCGCGGTCCAGATAGCTGGATACAAAATAGCTGCATGCCCGCTCGGTCCACTGGATAAACACCTCGCGGTCCACGGCCTTATAGACATGAATCACGGACTTCTGATAGCGGGAAAGGAACTTCACCACGCCGTCCATGCATTCGACAAGAGAACCGCTTGCGTTCTTCCGGATGATCGAGTCCGAGCCCTCCTGAATAATCTTCTCGAGAAGCGCCGGAATGTCCTGAAAATGGTAGTAGAAAGAACTGCGGTTGATGCCGCAGTCATCCACAATATCACGGATCGTAATGTTTTTCAGCTGCTTTTTTTCCAGCAGCCGGATAAACGACCGTTTAATCGCATTTTCGGTAAAATTGGACAAGTGGGGTACTCTCCTGAATTATTCTTCCTGCGGAGCCGTGCACATCTCAAAGGCTCCGTCATAAAGTGCCTGCAGTTCCTCCGGGGTTTCCGCCGCAAGCATCTCCCGGGAAACCAGGAAGATTTCCTCCCCGGCGCCTTCCTCCGTCCGGACCTCCACCGTGCCGTACCCGGCGTCCTCCGCCGCGTTGTCTGCGGGCTCCACGCGGTACAGCGACTTCGTTCCGTCCGAAAGGAGCAGCGTAAAGGCGGCGTTCTCCTCCGTAATCGTGATGTCCTGAAATCCGGCCTGTACAAGAAGAACCAGCGCTCCGTCCGACACTTCGGCAAAGGTGAAGCGTTCTGCTCCCGCCGTGACCGCTTCGTTCAGCGCACCGTCAGGTACCTCTTCCGCATCGGCCGGCGCTCCCGCTGCATCATCCATCAGCATTTCGGCGTCCGCTTCCGCGTCCATCGCGGCTTCCGTCAGCATTCCGGCAGATTTCTCCTCCGTCCGCATCGCGCTCTCTGCCCGCGTTTCTTCGGCGTATTCGTACTCCTCCGCCGCGGCCTCCGCCTGCATATCCGCTGCTGCTTTGTTGTCACTGCTCTTCGAGGGACGGATGAGAAGAATCCCCGCGAAAACGCCCGCCAGCGTCACAAGGAGCGCCGCTGCCGCGATGCTGAGCGTCCGGATCACACGAATCCGTCCCGCGCGTATTCTTTTTCCCGCGTTTTCGGGGTCCGCCTCCAGAATATAGGCGTCATCGATATCCGAAACCGCCTGAATGATTCGATTGTCCTTCACAGCACAAAGCCCTCCTTCTCAAGATGCTCTTTCAGTTTGTTTCTTGCCCTGAAGAGAAGGGATTTGACATTATTCTCCGTCAATCCGAGATTCGCCGCAATTTCCTTTACCGTACTGAAATAGAAATAGCGCTGCACAAAAACCACCCGCATATTCCTGGAAAGTCCGCCAAGAAAACGGTTGATCTCGTCCTTTAACAGCCGCCCCTCAACCTCATCTTCCACCGTCGCACCGGATGCAATGAATTCGTCCAGCTCTTCGAGCGCCGCGTCCGCCTCTCCGGCACCCCGTTTCAGGGCGTTCTTCTCCTTCAGCCGGTTCAGGGAGAGATTCCGCGCGATCCGCCCGACAAAGGCCTTCAGGGAATCCGGCCGCGTCGGCGGAATGGCGTTCCAGGTATGAAGCCAGGTGTCGTTGACACATTCCTCGGCGTCCTCCGCATCCCGGAGGACATTGTAGGACACCGTGTGGCAGTAGCTGCCGTATTTCACGGCGGTTTCCGCCACGGCGGCTTCATCCCGGTCAAAATAGAGCTCGACAATCTTTGCGTCTTCCAAGATTCGGGTCCCTCTTTTCTCTTCAAACATACAGACAGCGTCCGGTCAGGAAGGGTTGCAGAAAAATCATTTATCTTTTGATCAGGACCACGGCGACGTCGTTCACGTTGGTGCCCGTCGGTCCCGTCACGATCAGGCTCTGTACAGCCTGAAGTGCGTGATAGGAATCGTTCTTCCGGAGAACCTCATAGATCTTCAGACCGGCTTCCTCCAGCTTCTCCTTCGTTGTTCCGTCGACAAAGCCGCCCGCCGCGTCGGTCGGGCCGTCCGTCCCGTCGGAGCCGAAGCTGAAAATTACCGTGTCCTTGAGTCCCGCGATGCCGTCCGCCGCGGAAAGCGCAAGCTCCTGGTTTCTGCCGCCGAGGCCGTCTCCCGTGAGCTTCACCACGGTTTCTCCGCCGGCGATGAAGGCGAGGCTCTTCTTCGTTCCCTGATAGAAACGCGCGATTGACGCCAGGAAGGCCCCGGCATCCTTCGCCTCGCAGTTCAGGGAATCGGTCAGGACGACCGTGCGGTAGCCGAGCGCCTCGCAGGCGTCTTTCGCGGCCGCACAGAGCTTCGACACATCCCCGATCACCTGATGATCGGCGTTGCTGAGCGACTTCGGCGTATCGAGCATCAGGGTCTCGATGATATCCGCGTTCAGCTTGATATGGTATTTCTCGAGGACCGAGAAGGCCTCTTCTCCGGTAGATTTATCCGGATAGCATGGGCCGGAGCCGATCGTCGAAAGATCGTTTCCGATGACGTCGGAAAGGGCGATCACATGAACCTTCGCCGGGAAGCAGGCGAGCGCGAAACGGCCGCCCTTTACCTGCGACAGGTGCTTTCTGACCATGTTGATTTCATGAATGTCCGCGCCGGACGCGAGGAGCTTGTCCGTGATCGTTTTCAGGTCGTCCTCCGCGATGATCGGCACCTCGAAAAGGCTGGACGCGCCGCCGGACAGAAGGAACAGCACCTCGTCCTGCTCCGAAAGCCCGTAGACCATGTCGATCGCCTTCTGCGTGGCTTCATAGGAATTCCGGTCCGGCGTGGGATGTCCGGCCTCGAAGATTCTGGAATGCTGGAGCGGCGTCTTTGCGTGCCCGTATTTTGTGATGACCACGCCGTCGCGGATCTTCTCGCCGAGCACGGCTTCCGCCGCCTTTGCCATGGAATAAGCCGCTTTTCCGGCCGCCACAAGGTACAGCCGGTCGCTCGCAAAGTTCATCCCGGCAAGCGCGTCCCGGACGGAACGCTGCGGCATAACGGCCTGAACGGATTTCTTAACAATCGCAATCACATCTTCTCTCTGACTCATAAAGCACCTCTCCTTCGCCCAATTTATTCTGTCTTATACCCGGTTTTTACGTCCGGTCCGTATTCATCATGCCCTTCATTTCCCGCGCGTTTTCAAGCCCCGCCTCGGTTTCCTCTCCGGCGCCGAGAAGCCGCGCGATCTCCCGGACGCTCTCCTCTTCGGAAAGCTCAGTGACCTTTGTCACGGCGCTTCCGTCCTCCGCGGTCTTCTCGATCAGGAAGTGATGATCCGCGGCCGAGACGATCTGCGGCAGATGGCTGATGCAGATCACCTGGTGGTTTTTCGCGATGCGGCGCATCTTGCGCGCCACGCTCGCCGCGGTTTTTCCGCTGATTCCGGAGTCGATTTCATCGAACACCAGTGTCCCGATCCGGTCCGTATCCGCCGAAAGCGACTTGATCGCCAGCATGATTCTGGAAAGCTCGCCGCCGGAAGCCACCTTCGAAAGGGGCTTCACCGGTTCGCCGGGATTCGTGGAGATGAGGAAGCGCACCTCATCCGCCCCGTTCTTCGTAAAGCGGTTGGTCTCCGTCACTTCGGCGCTGAAAACCACCTGCAGGAAGTTGAGATCCTTCAGGGCTTCCGTCATTTCCCCCTCGAAATCCCGGGCGGCGAGAAGCCTCCGCTCATGCAGCGCCTTCGCGGCCTCGATCAGCTTTTTCTTCAGCTCCGAAAGCCGCAGGAGCATTTCCTCTTTGTTTTCATCAAAGTCCCGGAGCTGGTCGTATTCGGACTGAAGCTGATCGCAGGTCCGTAAAATCTCCTCCTCCGAGTTTCCGTACTTTCGCTTCATCCGGGAAAGCAGCGCGAGCCGCGTTTCGACCTCGTCCTGTCGCGCCGGGTCGGACTCCAGATTCTGAAGCCGCTCCTTAGCGTCCTCAGCGGCATCCTGCATCAGCGATTCGATATCCCGAAGCTCCGAAACGAGCGCCGAAAGCGAGGGGTCAACGCCAAGGAGCGCCTGAAGCGCGCGGATCGAGGATGATATTCCGTCGGCGTTCTGCCCGGAAAGCGCATCGGACGTTTCCTGCAAACCGGCCGTGATCGCCGCCGCGGAGGATAGTTTTTTCAGCTCCTCCGTCAGCGCCTCTTCTTCGCCGCGCCGGATTCCCGCCTCCTCGATTTCCGAAATCTGGAACCCGATGAAATCCATGCGCCTGCGCCGTTCCTCATCGTCTCCGCCGCCGAGCGCGCGGATCTCCTCCTTCAGCTTCCGGTAGGACGCATAGCAGTCCTGATAGGCAAGAAGCGCCTCCCGGATCGTCTCCTTCGCGTAGCCGTCCAGCACCGAAAGATGGTTTTCCTCGTTAAGGAGCGACTGATGCTCGTGCTGCCCGTGGATATCAAGAAGCAACGAGGATATTTTCCGCACAAAGGACGCGGAGACCACTTCTCCGTTCAGGCGCAGGATGCTCCGCTTGTCCGAAATTCGCCGGGACAGGATCAGCTTCCCGTCCTCCGGCTGTACGGATTCCTCCGCGAGCCTTGCAAGCGTGTCCGGGTCCGTGACGGAAAAGACGAGCTCCACAAAGCCTTCGCTTTCGCCGGTTCTGAGAAGATCCGTGCTTCCACGCTCGCCGAGCGCTAAGCCCAGTGACCCGAGCAGAATCGATTTTCCGGCGCCGGTTTCACCGGAAAGAATGTTCAGATGATCCGAGAGCACAAGCTCCGCTTCCCGGATCAGCGCAATGTTCCTGACATGTAAGTATTCCAGCATGCTTTACTCCAGTTTGTTCCGAAGGACCTCCAGGAAGCTGTCTTTCTCCAGCTTCAGAAGGCGCACCTTCTTCTCGTCTTTCCTGACTTGGATCTCGTCGCCGCATGCGAGGCCGGGGTACACGGTGCCGTCAAAGCTGACCAGCACCTCTCCCGTCCGGGTTCCGGATATCCGGAGGGAGACGGATGCGTCATCCGGGAGCACAATGCTCCGCTGAAGCATCGTATGGGGGTTCAGGGGCGTCGCGAGAATCATGCTCGCGCTCGGCATCACGATCGGACCGCCTGCAGACAGATTATAGGCGGTTGAGCCCGTCGGGGTGCAGAGGATCATGCCGTCCCCGTGATAGGTTTTAATGAGTTCGCCGTTGACGCAGAAGTCAAATTCCACCGTGGAAAGCCCGGCGGTCCGAAGCACCACGTCATTCAGGCTGGCGTTCTCGCAGATGACTTCACCGCCGCGGATCACTTTTCCGCGGATCATCATCCGCTCCTCCACCATATATTCGTCCCGGAACAGCCGGTTGACCGCATCGAAGGCGCGCCGGGAATCCGTTTCTGCCAGGAATCCGAGGGTTCCCATGTTCACGCCGAGGACGGGCAGCATCAGCTCATCCGTATCGCGCGCGGCCTGGATGATCGTCCCGTCGCCGCCGAGCGTAATGATGCCTTCCGTTCCCGCCGGCACCTCCGAGACGCTGACGAAGCGTTCTCCGTCAAAGTCCCGGTTTCCGGCGACCGCCGCTTCTCCGCCCTGTTCCTCGATATAGGTGCGCAGCCTGCCGGAAAAGGCCATGGCCTCCGGCTTTTCAACATTCGGAATAATAAAAAACTTTTTCATTCCAATCCTTCACAGCAGTTCATGGGAGAGATTCACAACCGCTTCCGGATCGATTCCGGGCGCGTTTTCCTCTTTTTTCCTGTTAGAGAGATACAGCAGATATTCGATATTTCCCTCCGGGCCTTTGATCGGGGAAAAGTCCAGTCCGAGCACCGTAAATCCCAGGCTTTCGGCAAAGTCCATGACTTTCCTGCAGCACTCCAGATGCGTGCTCCGTTCCCGGACGACGCCCTTCTTTCCGACCTTCTCCCGCCCGGCTTCAAACTGCGGTTTAATCAAAGCCACGAGCTCCGCACCCGGAGAAAGCAGCGCCTGCACCGGCGGAAGCACGAGGCAGAGCGAGATGAAGCTGACGTCGATGGACGCGAAGGAAACCGGCTCCGGGATTTCCGCTTCCGTGAGATACCGGACATTGGTCTTCTCGAGGTTCACGACTCTCGGATCATTCCGAAGTTTCCAGGCGAGCTGTCCGTGTCCGACATCCACCGCGTACACCTTAGAAGCGCCGCACTGCAGCATGCAGTCCGTGAAGCCGCCGGTTGACGCACCGATATCCATGCAGACCTTTTCCGTGAGCTCAATCGGCCAGATTTCCATGGCTTTTTCCAGCTTCAGACCGCCCCTCGACACATACTTCAGCGTTTTGCCGCGCACCTCGATGGGCGAATAGATATCAAAGCTCTGGCCGGGCTTGTCTTCCTTCTGCCCGTTGACATACACGATGCCTTCCATGATCAGGCGCTTCGCCTTCTCCCTGGACTCCGCGAGCCCGAGATTCGTGAGAAGCACGTCGAGTCGTTCCTTCATGACAGCCTCCCGAGAATCTTTTCCGTGACACTTTTCGGATCGACATGAAGCGCTCTTTCAAGCTCCGGCACATTGCCCTGCGGGACAAATTCATCCGGTATGCCGATATTCAGCACCGGAATTCTGTTCCCTTCGGAGGCAAAATACGCCGCAACGCTCTCGCCGAATCCGCCGCGGATAACGCCGTCCTCCAGCGTGACGATAAGCCGGCAGCCGCGCGCCATCTCAGAAACCGTTTCCCGGTCCCAGGGCTTGATGAAGCGCATGTTCAGAACTGCGGCGTCATGACCGCTTAGAATCAGTTCTTTTCGGATTTCAAGCGCCGCCGGAAGCCGGTTTCCGACCGACAGAATCAGGACTTCCTGCCCCTTCTCGACGATCTCCGCCTTTCCGTATTCCGGCTTAACATAAGTTCCCGGATTCTCCGTGCAGGCCTCGCCGCGCGGATAACGGATCGCCGCGGGAGACTTCATCTCCAGCCCGAGCCGGATCATGTCCTCCAGTTCGGCCGCGTTTTTCGGCGCCATGACGGTCATATTCGGGAAGGACGTGAGGAAGCTGATATCAAAGACACCCTGATGCGTCTCGCCGTCCCTTCCCACGAGGCCCGCCCGGTCAATACAGAACAGAACCGGGAGCTCCTGCATGCACACGTCGTGTACGATCTGGTCGTAGGCGCGCTGCAGGAAGGAGGAATAAATCGCGCAGACCGGATGCATGCCGGCCGCCGCAAGCCCCGCGGCAAAGGTCACCGCATGCTGCTCGGCGATTCCGACGTCAAAAAAGCGCTCCGGGAATTTCTTCTCAAACGCGGAGAGGCCGGTGTTGTCGCCCATCGCGGCCGTAATAGCGCAGACTTCCGGGCGCTTCGCGGCTTCCTTTAACAGGCACTCGCCGAAAACCGCGGAATACTCGGGCTTTCCGGGCGCCGAAAGCGGCTTCCCGCTTTCCACGTCAAAGGGGCCGACGCCGTGCCAGGCGCCGGGGTTCTTTTCCGCCGGCGGATAGCCCCTGCCCTTCTTCGTCTTGACATGAATCAGCACCGCGCGATCCAGTTCCTTTGCGCGGGCAAAGATTTTTTTCATTTCCGGCACGTTGTGACCGTCCACGGGGCCGAGATAGGTAATGCCGAGATTTTCGAAAACCATGCCGTCCGGAACCACCATTTCCTTCATGGAATCCTTGGTATTCGAAATAAAATTCACGAGCCCGGCGCCGACGCCGGGAATCTGGTTCAGCGTCCTTTTCACGCTTCTTTTCGCACGGTTGTAGCCGCGCCCTGCCCTCATATTCATCAGATAATGGTGCATGCCGCCCGCGTTTTCGCCGATGGACATGTTGTTGTCATTCAGAATCATGATGAAATTCGATTTCAGGGAGGAGGCGTTGTTCAGCGCCTCGTAGGCCATCCCGCCGGTCATGGATCCGTCTCCGATCACACTGACGACGCGGTAGTCTTCCTGCTGAAGATCCCGCGCCTTCACAAAGCCGATCCCGGCGGAAATCGAGGTGGAGCTGTGCCCGGTATCAAAACTGTCATAGACGGATTCCCGCCGCTTCGGAAAGCCCGAAAGTCCGCCGAAATCCCGCAGGGAATCAAAGCCGTCCTTTCTTCCCGTGAGGATTTTCCAGGCATAGGACTGATGGCCGACGTCCCAGATGATCTTATCGGAGGGGAAATCGAAGGCGGCAAGCAGAGCAATCGTGAGCTCCACGGTTCCGAGGCTGGACGCCAGATGCCCGCCTTTTTTGGACACCTTATCAATAATAAACTCCCGAAGATCTGCCGCGAGCTTCCGGTAATCGGCCGCCTGCATCCGTCGGATCTCTTCGGGCGAAGGGATTTGATCGATCATGTTTATTTATTCCTTCGAACGAGGGATAAGAGAAGCTCCCGAAGGAAGCGGTTTTCCCCGGTCAGATTTTCCATTTCATGCACGGCCTCTTCCGTCAGCGCCTCCACCTTTTTCTCCGCCTCTTCGATTCCGTAGAGGGTGACGTAGGTGGTCTTTTCATTCTTCTCGTCGGAGCCCGCGTTTTTGCCGAGCTCCTCGGTCGTGGCCGTCACATCCAGGATATCGTCGCGGATCTGGAAAGCCATGCCGATTTTATGCGCGATTTTCTCCACATTCAGAACGTCCTCGTGAGAGGCGTCCGCGAGAACGGCGCCGCACATCATGGCGGCCTCAAGAAGCGCGCAGGTCTTCAGGCTGTAGATAAAGTCCAGCTGCTCTTCCGTCAGCTTCTTTCCGGTCTCCTCCACGTCGACGGTCTGTCCGCCGATCATGCCGTAGATGCCGGTTTTCTTCGCGAGAATTCCGAGCGCGGTCCCGACGTTTCTCGTGTTCAGATTATAGGAAAAAGCGTCGGACGCGGTTTCCATCGCGTACATCATGAGCGCGTCTCCGGAAAGGACGCCCATGTCCTCCCCGTATTTGTGCCAGGTCGTTTCCTTTCCCCTGCGCAGTGTATCGTTGTCCATGCAGGGAAGATCGTCATGAATCAGGGAACTGGTATGGATAAATTCGACAGCGGCAATAAAGGGCTCAATGGTTTTCCCGTGTCCGTCGAACAGCCGGAAGGTTTCGAGCATCAGAATCGGCCGGAGGCGCTTGCCGCCGGCTCTCACACTGTAATTGACCGCCTCGAAGATCGTCTTCTGCAGTCCCTCTTCCCTGGGAAGGAAGCGCTCGATAATCTCCTCCACCTCTTCGGTTTTCAGCGCCAGTTCCTCTTCAAATGTCATGCTTCAGGACCTTCCTTTTTCACCAGCCGCGCAAGCACGCCGTTGACAAACTTCGGTGAATCGTCTCCGCCGTAGGTTTTCGCCAGTTCCACGGCCTCGTTGATCGCGACCTTTTCCGGCGTTTCGTCATCGTAAAGGATTTCATAGAGTGCCAGACGCACGATCGAAAGATCCACCCGGGAGAAGCGGCTGATTTTCCAGCCTTCGGTCTTCCCCGAAATCTGTGCGTCCAGCTCTTCGATTCTGGAAAAGATCTCCCTGCATCTTGCGAGGATTTCCTGCCGGTCCTCCTCCGTCAGCTCTTCCTGCTGTTCAAGGAAGACGCCGGCTTCCTCCTCCAGCTCAGAACCGGTATAAAAATTACAGGAGAAAATGATCTTGAAAGTCAGATCACGGAGTTTTTTACGGGATATCGTCATACATTCACTCCGGCAATCGTAATATTCACATCCGTAACCGGCAGTCCGGTCATCGATTCGATGGCGCTTACCACCTTTTCCTTCACATCCGAGGTCACTTCCGGGATGCTCCGGTTTCCGGTCAGGATCAGCGCAAGACGCACTGCCGCCTTCCCGTCCTCGATCGATATGCGGACGGATTTACGCAGGTTCCGGACGTTGCTGCTCGTAATCATATCGTGGGTCAGACCGCCCGCGAGGCACACAACGCCCTCCGCGTCCGTCGCGGCCAGTCCCGCGATCGCCGCAATTACATCATCGGCGATTTTGACTTCGCCGAGACTGTTCTTCTTATTGTCTTCCATCATGGAATTCCTCCAGGTTCGTAATATCAGTATTATAACAAAAGAGAAGGGAAAAGTAAACCACCTTTCCCTTCTGTAAAAGTATCCCGAAAAAAGAGCGCTTTTCTCTCCTATTCTCCTTCCGCGGACTCCGCGCCGACGAGCGCCTGAATCGCCTCGTTCAGCGAGAGCATGCGGTCGTCCAGCGCGTTGATCATGCGGGCGCAGGCCGCAAGCTCGTCCTTAATGTAGTCCGGCGCGTCTCCTTCGAATTTGTAGTAAATCTTGTGTTCCAGCGAGGCCCAGAAGTCCATCGCGATCGTCCGGATCTGGATCTCCACCTTGGTCTCCACCGGGCCGTTTGCGAGGAAGACCGGCACCGTCACGATCATGTGATAGCTCTTATAGCCGTTCGCCTTGGGGCTCGCGATGTAGTTCTTGATGATCAGCACCTTGATATCGTCCTGGTTGCTGATCATATCCGCGATCTTGTAAATATCCGAGGTAAAGGAGCAGACAATTCGAACGCCCGCGATATCATTCAGATACTGCTGCATGCTCGCAATATCCGTCTCATGCCCTTCCCGGTGAAGCTTGCGGACGATGCTCTTCGCGCTTTTCAGACGCCAGGTCACGTGCTCGATCGGATTATAGTGATGCGTAATCTGAAATTCCGAACGCAGGATATCGATCTTGGTATTGATCTCCTTGATCGCGGAATTATAGAGAAACATCAGGGTTTCCCAGTCTTTGACATCATTTCCTGTTAAAAGGTATTCGCTGTCTGTCATGGCGGTTTACAACTCCGTTCATTTTATGGCTTTAGGCTTTTATGACATCAGTCTCAACAGCTGATTTCCGGAGCGTTTCGCACTTCGTGCTCCCACGCTCCTCCCCACATTCCGCACTCCCGTGGAAACAAATTTCCACTTCGTGCTCCATGTGGGGCGGGTCACAAAGCCTTTCTCCCACCGGCAAGCAAGCTTGCCGTGTGAGAAGGCTTTTAACCCTGATATCGTCATTATACCACCAATTCTCTTCTTCGTAAACCGTTTTACGAAATCCGTCCGTACTTCTCTTACGGAGCAATTATAGATTGAAATTGAGCGAGAGTTTGACAGATGTCCAACAGTTCTTTCGAAAACCGTCTGAATTTTGTCACTTTTTCAGGCCTCCCGGCGCTTGACATCGACGTCCGGATCTTTTACAATAAAGCTGCGCCGCATCCGCAGCCTATGGCGGAGCGACAGCAGAAAGGCAAATCTCATGAACAAAAGCAGCATCAATGTCCGCACCATCGCGGGCCTCGCAATTCTGACCGCAGTCGTTGTGGTACTGCAGCTTCTCGGGGCACCTTTACGATTCGGTCCCTTCTCCATTTCTCTGGTACTGATTCCGATCGTTGTCGGCGCAGCCATTTATGGAAAGTGGGCCGGTGCCTGGCTCGGCTTCGTCTTCAGCGTGGTCGTTCTGATCACCGATGCGTCGGCTTTCCTCGCCGTAAGCATTTTCGGAACCATTGTCACCGTACTCCTCAAGGGTACTCTGGCAGGACTGCTCGCCGGTCTTGTTTATGACCTTCTGAAGAAATGGGCATTCGTTTTCAAAAACCTTGAATCCGGAAAGGAAAACTGGCAGATCAATCTCGGCGTCATCGTCGCCGCCATCGTCTGCCCGGTCGTCAATACCGGCATCTTCCTTCTCGGCTGTCTCATCTTCTTCCTTCCGACCATCCGCGGATGGGGCGAAGCTGCGGGATATCCGAATGTCGGCGCCTATATGATCTACGGCTTTGTCGGCGGAAATTTCCTGTTTGAACTTCTTTTCAATGTCATTCTGAGTCCGGTGATCGTTCAGCTCATCCACCTCGGAAAGCGCACAGCCAGATAAATCACGAAAAACCGGCCGGACAAACCATGAGGTCCCGGCCGGTTTTCTTCTTTCAAAGGAGGTTTTTATGATACTCTGCATCGATATTGGCAATACGAATACGGTCCTCGGCTGCGTCGAAAACGGATCGGTGCTTGAGACCATCCGCCTTACCACAAAGTCCCGGGAAACCGCCGCGGAAAGCGCGGTTCGCTTAAAAGGCGTGCTGGATTTTTACGGAATCCGGGAAGACGCGTTCTCCGGCGCCATTCTGTCCTCCGTCGTGCCCTCCGTGACGGAGTCCTTCCGGGAAGCGGTGAGCTCCCTCTTAAAGGTCCGCTGCAGGGTGATCGGCCCCGGCCTCAAAACCGGCCTGAACGTGCGGATCGATGATCCCGGCACGCTCGCGGGGGATCTTCTCGTCGGCGCCGTCGCAGCCATGAATCTCTATCCCCTGCCCGTCGTCATCATCGACATGGGTACGGCCGTCACGCTGACGGTCGTGGACGACAAGGGCTGCTACCGCGGCGGCGTGATTGTGCCCGGCACCAGTCTTTCCTATGCCGCGCTTTCCGCCGGGACAAGCCTCCTGCCGGACATCTCGATTTCGGCGCCGAAGAAAGTCATCGGCTCGAATACGGTCGACGCCATGCGTTCCGGCGCGGTCTACGGCACCGCCTCGATGATCGACGGCATGATCGGGAGAATCGAGAAGGAGCTCGGAATGTCCTGCACTGCCGTCGCGACCGGCGGAACCGCCCCGAAAATCATTCCGCACTGTACGCGGGAAATCCTGCTCGACGAAGATCTTCTTCTCAAAGGGCTCTATCTCATCGATCAGAAGAACCGGACTTGAAGTGCCGCGCTTTTTGTGCTATTCTGTGAATAACGATAAGACAGGAGGTACATACTCGATGTTCCAGTTCGAAACCGTTTCACCCGAATCTCTCGGGATTCCTTCAGAGAGCATCCTCGCATTCATCGAGAAGGAAAAGGCGCATTCGATCGAAATGCACTCCCTTCAGGTGCTCCGGCACGGAAAGCGCTGCTTTGAAGGCTACTGGGCGCCCTATCACAGGGACGCCGCGCATATTCTGTTCTCCTTCTCCAAGAGCCTGACGTCCACCGCCATCGGCTTCGCGGAGCAGGAAGGAATCCTTTCCCTCGACGAAAAGCTGATTGATATCTTCCCGGACGAAGCGCCGGAAAATCCTTCGGAAAACCTGAAAAAAGCGGATCTGTGGAGTCTTCTCACCATGACCTGCGGCCACGCCACGGAAATCAGCGGCCCGGACGCCCGGCTCGAAGGCTGGATTAAGATGTTCCTGCATCACGACTTCCCGTTTGAGCCCGGCACCACCTTCCAGTACAACACGGCCGGCACCAATGTGCTCGCCGCCGTACTGAAGAAAAAGACCGGCCTCAATGTGACGGAATTCCTGAAGCCGCGGCTTCTTGACGTCATCGGCATTCCGCCGATCGAATGCTGGAAGCTGCCGGACGGCGTGGAAATGGGCGGCGCCGGCATGTACCTCACGCCGGAATCCATGGCCCGCTTTGCACAGTTCGTGCTGAATTTCGGCGCCTGGGAAGGAAAGCAGCTCCTCTCCCGCGACTGGTTCGAGCGCGCCTGTGCCCATCAGGTGGAAACGGTCAGCGAGGTCTACAAGACCGACTGGCGCGAGTGGATGCAGGGCTACGGCTTCCAGTTCTGGCGCTGCACCTGGCCCGGTTCCTTCCGTGCCGACGGCGCTTTCGGGCAGTTTGCCGTCATCCTTCCGAATGAGGACGCGGCCATCGTGGTGAATTCCGCTTCGAACGACGCCAATACGCTTCTCATCGATCTCTTTGACACGATCGTTCCGGCGATGCAGGACGCGCCGCTTCCGGAGAATGACTGCGCGCTCGGCGCCTTAAGAAATACAGAGGCCGCGCTGGAAATTCCGGTCCTCTGGGGCATCCGGAACCGGGACTCCGAGCGGAAATACACCGAATTTTCCTACAAGGCAGCCGCCTTACTTCCCTCCTTTGCCGCTATCGCAGGCGGTGCGGGCGTGAAGGCCGAGGACGGCGGAAGCCTGAAGGCCCTGTCCTTCTCCTTCGGCGAATCGGAGGTTACGGTTCACATTGAAGAGGAAGGCGAAAGCTTTGATGTGAAGGCTTCCTTCGCAGGAAAGATGCTCCTGCAGCGCTTCTCCGGCCACGAGTACGCGCTCTCTGCGCGCTGGGCTGCCGCCGATTCACTCGTCATTGATACGCGCTGCACCATGGCGGCCACTGGAACCCGCCTGATCTTCGACTTTGACGACGACGGCATCACAATCCGCACGCACTCGTCGATCCCCGCGGGTCCGGCGCTTCTCGACTCTTCCTCGAAGGACGCGCTGCGGCTTCTGAAAGCCTGAGAAAGCAAAATGAAACCGGCGCGGCCGTCATGGTCACGCCGGTTTCATTTTGTTTTTGTCATCCCTTAATCACGCCGGACAGGATCAGCACGAAAATGACGCAGGTGATCAGCACCGCGGCGGATACCACGATCACGCCGACGGTCGTACCGGTCTTCTTTTCGCCGCTGTGGGCTTCCGCCGCCGTCGCCGGCGCGAGATGCGCGCGCCGGAGGGTAATCACGACCGGCTTGTAAAGAAGCATCGTAATCGCCGCGTTCAGGCCGCCCTTCAGGGCGTTGAACGGCAGGAAAACGGTCGGGAGCATCGCCGCCACGGCTTCTCTCGGATAGCCCATGTAGATCGGCGTCAGGAAGTAGTTCCAGAGCATCATCGCGGCGATCATCACGAGGACTCCGGCCACGAGGCCGATAACAGCGCCCTTCAGACGGTGGATTTTCTTGTAGATGACCGCGGCCGTGCAGGCAAAGGCGCAGGTCGAGATCAGGTTCATCACGGCGCCGATCGGTCCGGTTTCACTGACGGTCAGCATTTCGACAAGGGAAACCGTGAGGGAAATCAGGAAGGACGCGAGCGGTCCGTAGATAAAGCCGGCAATCGTGATGATCACATCCTTCGGCTCGTATTTCAGGAAGGATACGACCGGGATCCGGATCAGGACCATGACGACATACGCGAGCGCCGCGAGCATCGCAAGCGCTACGAGCATTCTGACTTTTTCATTTTTCATACAGCACCTCCGTAATAGATTGAGTTTTTCTGGAAGGCGAGCCCGAAAAAAATCCCGCATAAGACTCGAGTCTTAAGCGGGATTTCGATAAGATTCATCATGCCTCATGCGCAGCCCGGCTTTTCACCGCCGTTCGCGCTTCAACCAGCAGAACTTCTCTCATCCAGACTGTACTGTCGGTACCGGAATCGCACCGGTTCGGGCCTCTATGCAAGGCTTCGCAGACTTTACTGCCGGTAGGGAATTTCACCCGTCCCCGAAGACATCGCTTTCTTCATTCAGTGTTATAGCACAGCTTTCCCGGCTTGTAAAGGGTTTTTTCAGGAAATCTCCGCCGCTTTCCGTCCGCTTTTGGGGCATTTTCCCAGACATTTGTTTGACATTCCGGTAAATATGAAGTAAAATATAATATCTATTTTCGAAGGGACGGGATTCCGGAGATTTTACTTATGGACAAAGATAATTTAAACCAGCTTCAAAAAAGGCAGCAGCATCTGAAAAAGAAAAAGCAGAACAAGGCGCTCAGAATCACGCTGATCGTCATTCTGTCCGTGATCGTCGTTCTCGGCGTGGCGGTCATCTTCACCTTCAGCCATTTCTACAGCAGAAGCAATTTCGAGGATCAGAGCCTTCTGGACGAAGGCGATCTTGCCACGCTCGAACTCGAGACCCTCCCCCCCTCTGACGCGGAGGAGGTGGCTACGGTCGAGGCGGAACTCGAAGCGGAGCTGATCGAGGAAAACAAACTGACCGTCGAGGAACTGCCGGAAAGCACCTTCAGCAATATTTACAATGTGCTTCTTATCGGCGTCGACCGGCGCGAACGCAACTGGAACGGAAACTCCGACGCGATGATCCTGCTCACGATCAACCGCAATACGCAGAAGATTTACATGACTTCCTTCCTGCGGGATCTCTACGCCAATATCGAGGGCGTCGGCGTCCGGAAGCTGAACCACGCCTACGCGGTCGGCGGCGCGCCGCTTCTCATCAATACGCTGCAGACCAATTACGGCGTCAGCATCGATAATTACGCCTGGGTGGATTTCCTGGACATCGAGCAGATCATCGACGCGGTCGGCGGCGTGGAACTCACGGTGACCGGCGACGAAGCCTACTATGTCAACGACTACCTGATTGAAATCAACCGCCTGGCCGGACTTCCGGACGGTGACAGCGCGCTTCCGGGCGGCGGCACCTATCTCATGAACGGCAGACAGGCGCTTGCCTACTCGAGAATCCGCTATATCGGGACGGACTTCCAGCGCACCCAGCGCCAGCGGATTGTCCTGCAGTCCCTGATCGGGAAAGCCCGGAACATGAACGTCTTCGAGCTGACCGCGACGGCGGACAACGTCCTTCCGTATATCAATCATAACCTGACCCCGGGCGAGACCCTGAGCCTCATTACGGATCTTCCCTCCGTCCTCGGCTTTGAGGTCGTGGAGATCCGGATCCCCTACGACAACGACTATGTGAGTCAGAACGAGATCCTGATCCCCTATGACATCAATACGACCGTCACCCGGTTAAGAAGCGAAATCTACGCTACAGAGTAAGGCCCCGATGCCTTTTCCCGGCGGGAAAGATTTTTTACGATGAATTACAGTCCGAAACGAGTTGAAAAGAAAATCGAAGAGATCAGTACGCAGAAGCTCCGGAACCGCAACCGGCATCTGATGACGCTGGTCTCTTTTGCCATTGGCTTTTTTGTGCTTCTCTTCGTCGCTTTTCTGGCCTTCACGATCGGTTCCTTTGTGGAGATCATCCACAACGCGCCGTCGCTCTCCAATCTCGAGTCCATCAATCCGACCGACACGAAAAGCATTATTTACGCCTCGGACGGCTCCGTCATGCAGGAGCTCGTGCAGAGCGGCTCCAACCGGGAGACCGTCACCTACGAGCAGATGCCGAAGGACCTCGTGAACGCCTTTGTCGCGATTGAGGACACCCGCTTTTTCAGCCATGACGGCGTGGATGTCAAGGGCATCCTGCGCGCCGTCTTTGTCGGCGTGACCTCCGGAAGCCTGTCGGAAGGCGCCAGCACCATCACGCAGCAGCTGATCAAGAACAACATTTTCAACGGCGGTCTGGAAAAGAACTTCGGCGACCGCATCGAGCGCAAGCTTCAGGAGCAGGCGATCGCGCTGCGCATCGAGCGGGAAATCGACAAAAAGCGGATCATGCAGTACTACCTGAACACGATCAACCTCGGCAGCAACTGTCTGGGCGTCCAGGTCGCGAGCAAGCGCTATTTCGGCAAAAACGTCTGGGAGCTGGACCTCTCGGAATGCTCCGTGCTCGCCCCGATCGCGCAGAATCCCACGCGCTTCAATCCGATCACGCATCCGGAAAACAACCAGAAGCGCCGCCTGATCGTGCTGAAATACATGCTGAACGACGGCAAAATCTCGGAGGACCAGTACAATGAAGCGGTCTCCGAGGACGTTTACCGCCGGATTCAGGCCGTCTCGAGCAGCTACACCGGCCCCCACGTGTTCTCGTATTTTACCGACAAGGTTTTCGAGGAGGTGCTTCTGGCCCTCCAGGAGGAGCTCGGCTATACGGATACGCAGGCCTACAACCTGCTCTACTCCGGCGGTCTTCGGATCTACACGACGATGGATCCCACGGTGCAGGCGATTGTGGACGAGGAGGTCAACAATCCGGAAAACTACATCGTGGAGACCGGCTATCAGAAAATCGACAACTTCCTCGAATACGCCCTCTCCTGCCAGATTACGATCCGCCTTTCCACGGGCGAGGAATACCACTACGACGAAAACAATCTCCGAAGCTATCATCAGAATGTCCTCGGCGAGCAGAATTTCCAGCCCTATTTTCAGTCGCTCGACAGCCTGAACGCCGCGGCGGACCAGTATGTGGAATACCTTCTGAAAACGACCGGCGGAGAGCTGATCTCCCGGAACGTCCAATCGGTGATCGAACCCCAGACTTCCGTGATTATTATCGACCAGCATACCGGCCAGGTGAAGGCCGTAACCGGCGGACGCGGCAACAAGGAGGAGCTCGGTTCTCTTGTCCTGAACCGCGCGACCGAATCCCTCCGCCAGCCCGGCTCGACCTTCAAGCCGCTCGTGACCTATGCGCCCGCGATCGATATCTGCGGCGATACGCTTGCGAGCACCTATTACGACTCTCCGCTCGTGATCGGCGGCAAGACAATCCGCAACTGGTGGGGCGAGCAGGGACTCGGCTATGCCAATATCCGCTTCGGCATCATGGCTTCCATGAACGTCCTCGCGGTCCGCTGCATGGAAAATACCGTGACCGAAAACACGGCCTACGCCTACGCGAAGGATTTCGGCATTACTTCTCTCGTCCCGCAGGACAAATCCTACTCGCTGACGCTCGGCGGACTCACCTACGGCGTAACCAATGAAGAACTGACCTCCGCCTACGCGGCGATTGCGAATGACGGCGTCTACCAGAAGCCGATCTACTGGACGCATGTGACGGACGAAAGCGGCAATCTGCTCCTGCAGAACGAAACCGCCTCCCACCGCATCATCAAGAGCTCGACCGCCCTCCTTCTGACCTCCGCCATGGAATCCTCGATTTCCCCGGAGTTCATGCTCTTCCCGCAGTACGGCGTCGGTGCGACGAGCACCAACTGTTCGGTTGACGGCATGGGCGTCGCCGGAAAATCCGGTACGACGAACGACGCAAACGACCTCTGGTTTGTCGGCTACTCTCCCTACTATACCTGCGGGATCTGGTCCGGCTACGACTCCAGCAAGTCCTTCGGCTCGAGCCCCGGCTACCATCGGATCATCTGGCAGCACATTATGGCCCGCATCCACGAAAGCCTGGAATCCGCCTCCTTCGACTACAGCAGCCTCGTCAAAGCCCGGATCTGCTCGAAATCGGGTCTACTCGCCCGCGACGGCATCTGCGACGCCTGCGGCGATCCGAACTGCCATGTCTACGAGGAATACTTTGCCCCCGGCACGGAGCCCACGGAATACTGCGACCGTCACGTTGCCTACGATTTCTGTTCGGTTTCCGGCATGCCCGCCGGCGAATTCTGCCCCGAAGACGCCCATGTGCAGCGAATTTTCCTGATGATCGACTCCGAAGACAATGACGGCTCCACAACGGCCGACACCTACTACACCATCAGCTCCGACAAGATCCTTTCGACCTGTACCGCGCATCACGCGCCGGAGCCCGAAACCGAGACCGAATCGGAAAGCGACGAGGACTCCACCGACGAATCCGGCTCCGATGAATCCGGCTCCGCTTCTTCCGGAGAATCCTCTTCTCAGGAGTCCTCCCCGGAATCCGAGACGGCTCCGCCGGAAGAATCCTCTCCCGCCGAAGAAGCCTCGTCTCCTTCGGAAACGCTTCCGCCGGCACCGTAATTTCAGAAATGCCAAAGCTCCCGCCCGGAAATGAGCGGGAGTTTTTTTCGGAGACAGGACGCCGGTTCACGGGCTCTTTACGCCGCGAAGAGCCCAGAGCCGGCTGTGCATCGCTACTTCAAATGCCACATTTCCCCGTTTGGCATCTGCATGACATCCCCGGGAAGTATCTCGATTACGTTTCCGCGAAGATCCCTGACGATGGTCTCCTCCCAGTACTTGTAATCCACGCCTTCCCCTTCTTCAAACCATCGGTTAAAGAAGAGCTTCTCGCCATCCCGCAAAAAGAAAGAATCGTGATCCTCCATCGAAAGGCTGAGCTTCTCCGGCCAGACAATCTGCAGTTCGCTGCCGCGCTGTCTCGTAAGCGTAAGTGGTTTGATATGCAGCTGCAGATTATAGCAATCCTTCACCGATGAAAGCGGGATCTCCGTAGGAATACTGACCTGATGATCCTTGCAGTTGAATCGGACAATCCGGATCGTTCCGTTTGGGAAATCCACGTCAGGCATATAGATTCCGCCGTCGACGAACACCGGTTTTTCGCTGTAATGCCCCGGTGTCTTCGGAACCGGAAAGAAAACCTCTCCATCCGGATAATGGACAAGGCAGCACTTTCTCCCTTTCACAGGATGCCCATCGTTAAAAAGTTCTTCGGCCTCATAAAGATCGCCGTGCTCATAATCCATGCCGAAGTACCACTCTTCTGCGGCTCCGGGAACAGGCTCGATATATGTAATTCCGTCAGTTTCTATCGTCTTCATTTTCACAGAACCTCACTTCTCTGATTATCCATCTCAATCCGGGATCCCGCCTAAACTCAAACCGGCCGTAAAGCCCCCATAACTCACAGAAAATCCGCCATGACGGCATTCGCGACATCAAGTCCGTATGGTGTCAGCCGAAGGAATCCGCCGGACGCTTCGAGGGTCCCGAGCGCCAGATGCCGGCTGACGGCGGCAGAAAAAGCATCGCGAAGTTTTTTTCGGAAGCGGCTTTCGAACTCTGCTTCCGAAACGCCCGCGGTCATGCGGAGGCCGAGGATCATGAATTCGGACATGAGGTCTTCCGTTGTCAGGGATTCATTCTCCTCCGGCTGCAGACTGCGGTAAGAAAGCGAGGAGGCGTTCTTCATGCGGCTCACGCCGGTAAAGGAAGCCGCGGCCGCGCCGAAGCCTAGATACGGAACGCCGGTCCAGTAGCCGGTGTTGTGGCGGCTCTCGAAGCCGGGACGCGCGTAATTCGAGATTTCATAGCGATGAAGCCCGGCGTCCTCCAGGAGCGCGCCGGTCCTGTGGTAAATGAGGCGGTCGGCCTCTTCGTCCGGAAGCTCGGAGCGCCGGGAGCCCGACGGGCCGTACAAAGCGTAAAAAGGCGTGTTTTCCTCGATGATCAGGCTGTAGACGGAAAGATGCTCGGGCGAAAGGGAAAGCACGGTTTTGAGGCCTTTTTCGAAGGAATCCGGCATTTCCCCCGGAAGTCCCGAAATCAGGTCGATGCTGATGTTGTCGAAGCCCGCGCGGCGGGCGGCCTCATAAGAAGCGAGAAAGGTGCGGAAATCGTGGATGCGGCCGAGTTTTTGAAGCATCCGATCGTCCGGCGACTGCAGGCCGATTGACAGGCGGTTCACGCCAAGCGCGCGATAGGCGGAAAGCTTCGACGGCGTCAGTGTCCCCGGATTCGCCTCGATCGTAAACTCCGAGGAAGGGTCGATGCGGTAGGCCTCGCGAAGCGCATCGACGGTCGCTTCAAGCTCAGGAATCGGCACGATGGAGGGCGTCCCGCCGCCGATAAAGACGCTGCGAACCGGGAGGGAGGATGCCGGAAAGCGGTCGAAAGAAGCGCTGTCCGAAGCGGAGGGAAAGAAAAGAGGCGTATCCTTCCTCGCCCGGATTTCCGCGCGCAGATCTTCAAAATAGCGGTGCATTTCGGCATCCGAAAAAGCGCCCGAAAAAAAGTCGCAGTAGGCGCATTTTCGGGCGCAGAACGGAAAGTGCAGATACAGTTCCAGTTCAGGTTTCATCAGTTTTCATCCAGCTTCAGGACACTCATGAAGGCCTTCTGCGGAATCTCGACGTTGCCGACCATCCGCATCCGTTTCTTGCCTTCCTTCTGCTTCTCGAGAAGCTTCTTCTTTCTCGTAATATCGCCGCCGTAGCACTTGGCAAGCACGTCCTTACGCATCGCCTTCACGGTTTCGCGGGCGATGATCTTGGAGCCGATCGCTGCCTGGATCGGGATTTCAAAGAGCTGCCGCGGGATTTCGTCCTTCAGCTTCTCGCACATCCTTCTGCCGCGTTCGTAGGCGTTTCCGGCGTAGACGATAAACGAAAGGGCGTCCACTTCCTCATGGTTCACGAGGATATCGAGCTTCACAAGCTCGCTCTTCACATAGCCCTTCAGCTCGTAGTCAAAAGAGGCGTAGCCTCTGGAACGGCTCTTCAGCGCGTCGTAGAAATCGTAAATGATTTCATTCAGCGGAAGGTCATATTTCAGGATGGCCCGGCCCGCTTCGATGTATTCGATGCTCTGGTAGACGCCTCTTCTGTCCTGGCAGAGATCCATGATCGAGCCGATGAATTCGCTTGTCACAATGATCTCGGCGGAAACGAAGGGCTCCTCCATGTAATCGATTTCCGAGGGATCCGGCAGATTCGAGGGGTTCGTGAGCTCGATCATCTCGCCGTTCATCTTGTGAACATGGTAGATGACGCTCGGCGCCGTCGTCACGAGGTCGAGGTCATACTCGCGCTCCAGGCGCTCCTCGATGATCTCCAGATGCAGAAGCCCGAGGAAGCCGCAGCGGAAGCCGAAGCCGAGCGCCAGGGAAGTCTCCGGTTCATAGAAGAGCGACGCGTCGTTCAGCTTGAGCTTCTCGAGCGCATCCCGAAGATCCTGATAATGCGCGCCGTCCGCGGGATACATGCCGCAGTAAACCATCGGGAGAACCTTCTTATAGCCGGGAAGCGCCTCCGCGGCCGGGTTCTTCGCGCCGGTAACGGTATCGCCGACCCGAGTGTCCTGTACGTTTTTGATCGACGCCGTGAGATATCCGACCTCGCCGGCCGAGAGCGACTCGCAGGGGATAAACTGCCCCGCCCCGAAATACCCGGTCTCCACCACGTCCGCCTCGGCGCCGGTCGCCATCATGCGGATGCGCATGCCGGGCTTCACCGTTCCGTTCTTCACGCGGAAAAAGACGATCACGCCCTTGTAGGAATCGTACAGCGAGTCGAAAATCAGGGCCTGCAGCGGAGCCTCCGGATCGCCGGTGGGCGCCGGAATGCGCTCGACAATCGCCTCCAGCACGTCTTCGACGTTTTCGCCGGTTTTCGCCGAAATCCGCGGGGCGTCCATCGCTTCGATCCCGATCACATCCTCGATCTCCTGCGCCACCTTCTCCGGCTCGGCGCTCGGGAGGTCGATCTTGTTGATGACCGGGAAGACCTCGAGGTCGTGGTCGATCGCGAGGTACACATTCGCAAGCGTCTGCGCTTCAATGCCCTGCGCCGCATCCACGACAAGAATCGCGCCGTCACAGGCCGCGAGCGAACGGCTGACCTCGTAATTGAAGTCGACATGGCCGGGCGTATCGATCAGGTTGAAAATATACTCGTTGCCGTCTTTCGCGCGGTACACCGTCCGCACGGCCTGCGCCTTGATCGTGATGCCCCTCTCCCGCTCCAGGTCCATGTTGTCGAGGACCTGGGACTGCATTTCGCGCGCGGTCAGAAGACCCGTCATCTCGATGATGCGGTCGGCCAGGGTCGATTTGCCGTGGTCAATATGCGCAATAATACAGAAATTGCGGATTTTTGTCATGTCGGAATGAGTCATAAACAGCTGTTTCTCCATGGATGTGAGGGGAGGGACGAAAGGCCCGGCAAACATTACATCAGCCGTGTCTTCTTACGCCCCTCCCGCTGCGTGTATATTATTTATTCAAGTTCTTCGGAACTGTCTTCAGCCGCGACTTCCGGAGCCGCCGGCTCTGAGACCAGACGCAGCGTATCGCGCGCGATGGCCAGTTCCTCGTTCGTCGGGATGACGGCGATCTTAATCGTCGAATCCGGCGTGGAAAGAACGACCTGCTTTCCGAAGGCCTTCTTGTTCTCCTCTTCGTCGATCTTCACGCCGAGGAATTCCAGATATTCGCAGACCATGCGGCGGACCATCGGTCCGTTCTCGCCGACGCCTGCGGTAAAGACGATCGCGTCCGCGCCCTTCAGAATCGTATTGTAGGCGCCGATATACTTTACAAGGCGGTGCACATAGGCGGCCATCGCCATCACGGCCTTCTCGTTGCCCGCGTTGATCGCGGCTTCGATATCACGGAAGTCGGAGCTGACGCCCGAAAGCGCCGCCATACCGGACTGCTTGTTCAGGATATTCAGCGTATCATTGACCGTGCAGCCTTCCTTGTTCGTGATATACTGCACAACCGCCGCGTCCACGTCGCCGGAACGCGTGCCCATGATCAGGCCTTCAAGCGGGGTCAGACCCATGGAGGTATCCACGCAGACGCCGCCGACGGAGGCCGAAATCGAAGCGCCGTTTCCGAGGTGGCAGACGATCACCTTGCCCTTTTCGGGGTCGAGGTTCAGGTATCTTAATGCCTCATGCGATACGAAATCATGAGAGGTTCCGTGGAAGCCGTAGCGGCGGACGCCGTACTCGTCGTAGTACTTGTCCGGAATCGCGTAGCGGTAAGCCTTCGGCTCCATGCCCATACCGAAGGAGGTGTCGAAGACCGCCACGTTCGGGGTGCCGGGCATCGCCGCTTCAACTGCCTCGATACCGATCAGGTTCGCCGGGTTATGTAAGGGGCCGAGGTCGAAGCAGGCGCGGATGACGTCCTTGACATAAGGCGTCACGACGCAGGATTTCGTGATTTCCTTGCCGCCGTGCAGGACGCGGTGGCCGACGGCGCCGATTTCCGCGGCGGACTCGATCACGCCGTGGTCTTTGGAGAGCAGGGCCTTCAGGACAAGTTCAACCGCCACCTGGTGATTCGGCATCGGAGTTTCGATCTCATAACGGTCCTTCCCGGTCGGACGGTGCGTCAGCTTTGATCCGTCAATGCCGATTCTCTCGCAGAGTCCCTTCGCGAGGACGGATTCGTCCTCCATGTCGATCAGCTGGTACTTCAAGGACGAGCTGCCGCAGTTCAATACTAAGATTTTCATGGTATTTTCCTCCTGAAATATTAAATGATGTCAATTTCAAATTTGCTTACGGATCCGTCGCGGAGATGTCCGGATATTTGTCCATGTAATAGCGGATTTCCGCCTTGAACTGCTCCCACTCTTCCGGATGACCGTTCGGATTATCAAGCGTATTCGGGCAGTAGTACATTGGACAGTATTTGCCGGAAACATCGTAGTGCCGGATCACCTGGTCGGCCGTGAGGCCGTATTCCTCACAGAGCCAGGACACCAGCTTGATGAGCGTGCGGTAGGTCGTCTCCGTGAACTTTCCGGTCTCGTCCGGATGGCAGGTCTCGATGCTGATCGTGTAGTCGTTCCGCGGATAATTGGCCTGCGCCATCTCGCCGAGCGGCACGCACTGGATGATTTCGCCGTCAAAGCCGACAACAAAGTGGGCGCTCGCGCCGCGCTCGTCATCGTGCAGCGGAATATCGTTGAAATAGTCGCGGTTCGCCTTGGCGCTCGTGCCGGGATTGCCGACATAG
Organism: uncultured Lachnospiraceae bacterium; assembly: GCA_946632055.1. GTDB lineage: Bacteria > Bacillota > Clostridia > Lachnospirales > Lachnospiraceae > UBA1267. The sequence continues at coordinate 31,335 of CAMPAR010000001.1, read as the reverse complement.
TGGACGACGATGTTGTCCACGCTCGTCAGAAGCCGCCCCGGACGGGTCTTTTCATGAATATCGATGTAGTCCTGCGTAATCCAGGACGGCACCGTAATGTCCGTCGGATACGGCGGAATCCAGTTGCCGTTTTCGTCCGTACTGTCGAGCGGGTTCGTCGTCTCCCGGGCCGCGTCCGTCACCAGAGACGCGGGATCGGCCGTTTCGGACGGCTGCTGTTCGGCGGCGTCTGTCACAGGCGTTTCCTCCGCGGCGGGGCTCTGGGACTCCGGGCTGACCGTGTCTTCCTCGCTGCCGGTTTTTTCAGCGTCTTCTTTGCCGGAAGGCTGTGATTCCTGCTTTACGGCCTCGGTGGTCTGATTCTGTTGATCCGCCGGCTTCCTGTCTTCCGAATCCGTCGATCGTGCGACGACGATCACGATGATCAGGATCAGCGCCAGCGCTGCCGTACAGGCTGCAATGAACAGCCGCTGCTTCTGCTTTCTCGCGCGCTCCCGGGCTTCCCGCGCCGCGCGGCGCTTCTTTCTTCGAAGTTCAAATATTTCTTCTTCTGTCAGCGGTCTTTCTTCCGCTTCTTCCTCTTCCAGTTCATCCTCCGGAAATTCCACCTCGAAATCTCCGTACCGGTCTGCAGGTCTCTTCTCTTTTCTGTAGGGTTCGCGATCAAATTCCTGTCTGTTTGACATAAATCCCGTCCTGTTATATATTTACATTTGTCCTCAAATCGGTTAAAATAGCTTCGTTGATGTTTTTGAGCACAACTTAGATTATTATAAAGGATTTCAGCGGGAATGTAAAGGAGTAATTTCCTTTGACCCGACATTTCAGGATGAAACAGAAAATACTTCAAAGCGCTTTTGTGAAGAAGCTCTCCGGGATTCCGTTCTTTGCCCGGCTTTCTTCCCACCCCCTTCTCGGAAAGCTGTTCAATTACGAAATGATCAGCTATATTCTGTGCGGAGCGGCCACCACCGTTGTCAATTATGTCGTCTATTTTATCGTACGCGTTTTCTTTCCGGCCGACTACGGCATCCTTGTCGCCCAGGTCATTTCCTGGATCGCGGCGGTGCTCTTTGCCTACGTCGTCAACAAGGTGTTTGTCTTTGACAGCCCGAACTGGGACCGAAAGACGCTTCTTCGGGAATTTCTTCCCTTTCTCACGGCCCGGCTTCTGTCCTTCGGCTTCGACACGCTCTTCGTGTACGTCACCGTCGGCATCCTTCGCTGGAACGAGCCGCTCATGAAAATACTCAGCAACGTCTTCGTGCTTGTGGCCAATTATTTCGCAAGCAAATTCATCATATTCAGGAAAAGAACACCAAAGGAGAGCTAAAAGAAATCCGCCATGTCCATATTGAAAATCAACCGTGAAAAATACAATCTGAGAAACGCCGGTCCCTACCTTGTTGCCTATTTCGTGCCGGTGCTTGTCCTCGTCATCATTTTTATCGAAAAAGGCATCTGGCCCGTCGGAAACCAGTGTTTTCTCCGGACCGACCTGTATCACCAGTACGCGCCCTTCTTCCGGGAGCTCAAGCGAAAACTCGGGGAGGGCGGATCGCTCTTCTATTCCTGGAATATCGGCGGCGGCACGAATTTCTGGGCGCTCAGCGCATATTACCTCGCAAGCCCCCTGAACATTCTGATCGTCCTCTGGCCGAAGAATTACATCATCGAATTCATCACCTTCATGATTGTGAACAAGCTCGCGCTCTGTTCGCTCTCTTTGACCTATTACCTGAATAAAAAGCACGATAAGCACGCCTCGGGCGGATATGCTGCCGCCTTCTTCGGCATTTTCTACGCGCTCTCCGGCTATATGGCGGCGTACAACTGGAACGTGATGTGGCTCGACTGCATCTGGCTCTTCCCGCTGGTGCTGCTCGGCCTCGAGCGCCTCGTGAAGGAGAATAAAGGACTTCTTTACTCCTTCACGCTCGGACTCACGATTCTCAGCAATTACTACATCGCGATCATGGTCTCAATGGGCATCGCCTGCTACTGCTTCTTCCTCCTCGGAACCGAGAAGGAAATGCGCCGGGATTTCGGCGTGAAGCTTGCGAAATTCGCGGGCTACACCGTGCTCGCCCTCGCTTTTTCCGCAGTGTTCCTGATCCCCTATATTGCTTATTTCGGCATGACGGCCTCCGCCTCCGGCACCTTCAACTGGGAGTGGGCGCGCACCTATTTCTCGGTGTTCTCCATGATGAGCCGTCATCTCATGAATGTCCAGACCCATACGGGGCTTGACCACTGGCCGAACATCTACTGCGGCGTGGCGGTCTTCCTCTTTGTGCCGCTCTACTATCTGAACAAGCGGATTTCCCTCCGGGAGAAGATCGGCTATACGCTGCTTCTCATCTTCTTCTACTTCAGCTTCGCCTCCCGGACGATGGACTACATCTGGCACGGCTTCCACATTCCGAACAGCCTTCCCTGCCGGCAGGCCTTCATCTACCAGGTGCTTCTTCTAACCGTCTGCTACCGGGGACTTCTGGGGCTGAAGGACAGAAGCTACCGGGATCTTACCTTTGTCATGCTTGCGGCGCTCATTTTCACCTTCCTCGCAGAGAAGCTTGAAACCGACACCGCTTATTATGCGAATTACGTTTTCTATGTCAGCGCGGTCTTCATGATCCTTTACACGCTGCTTCTCTACGCCTGGCGGAGAGGCCGCGTCATGAAGGACGTGCTGATTATCCTCGCCATCGCTCTCGCAGCCCTCGAGACCTGCATCGATACCAGCATCACCTCGGTTTCGACGGTTTCCCGGACCGAATACACCAATTTCGACCAGGCCATGCAGGAAATCCTGCCGATGATCAAGGAAGACGAAGGAAATGATTTCTACCGCGTGGAAAAGGTGACGAACCGCACCAAGAACGACGGCGCCTGGCTTGGATACCATACGATATCCACCTTCTCCTCCGTCGCGAACGCGAACCTGACGGATTTCTACAAAACGATCGGTCTGGAATCCTCAACGAACGCCTACGGTTCCCTCGGACAGACGCCCTTTACCGAGATGCTGCTCGGGGTCCGATATCTCGTGACCCAGAAGGAGCTTCCGGCCGCGGACAATCTGTATACGCTCTACCGCATGAACACTTCGAAGAACGGCCGCTGGACGGATCAGAAGACCTACACCACCTATGTCTACCGCAATAACTACGCGCTGCCGCTCGGCTATATGATCGATCCGAACGCACTGGCCGGCTGGTCGGACGAAGGCATCACACCGCTCGAAAACCAGAATCAGCTCGCCGGACTCGTCGCCGGAGCCTATGATCTCTTCGTCGACGTCACGCCGGACTACACGCATGAGAAGAAAGTCACCATGACGATCCCGGAAAGCGGTTTCTACTACGCCTACTCCACGAAGAGCGGGCCGAAGGAAGTCCAGGTGACTCATACCGACTTCTCGAAGAAGTTCCAGAACCTGAACCGCAGCTACACGATGGACCTGTCGTGGTGTAATGCAGGCGACACCGTGACCTTCGAAAACGTGGAGTCGGATTCCACGAAGCTTCTGGATATCCGCCTTTACCGCTTCCAGGACAACCTGATGGAGGAAATCTACAGCGCCTTCTCGGCGAACACGATGCAGGTCGTCTCCTATGACGATACGCATGTTTCGGCCGAGATCGACGTTGAAGTGCCCGGAACGCTTCTCACCACGATCGGGAACGAGGCAGGCTGGGAAGCCTATGTCGACGGCGTGAAAACCGAAATTACCGAGGCGAAGGGCGCCTATATTTCACTGCCGCTTTCCGAAGGGCATCACAGCATCGAATTCCGGTATCATGTTCCGTACTTTGCCGTGAGCCTTGTGATTTCGATTGCGGCGGCGCTCGCCATGATCGCGATTGCCGTGCTCTCCAAACTGCTGGAAAAGCGGAAGAAAAGCCGCTTTGACGAGATCGTGTCCGGCGAAAATGCGGAAAACCCGGACCTTCCGGAGTCCGCGCCGGAAAGCATGCCCGAAATTCTGGAGCTTCAGTCGCTCGAGTCCTTCCCTGTGCCGGAAAGCACGGAAGGCGTAGCGAACGACGTACCGGAAGACGGCAATAAAACAGAAAATCCCCCGTTGACCTGAACCCTGACCACTTTTTAAAGGAGGAGCCCCTATGCCACCGATGGGCGGAGGAAGAATGGGCGGGAACTTCTTAAGCGAAGAAGAAAAGAAGAACCGTCCGAAAGTCACCAAGGAACTGCTGCTGCGTATTTTCTCTTACCTGAAGCCCTACTGGAAACAGATGCTTCTCGTACTTCTGGCCATCCTGATTTCATCGATCTTTGGCATCCTGCCGTCGATCCTCACGGGAAAAATCATTGACGACGGACTGATCGGACGGAACCTGAAGATGCTGATTCTCCTGATTCTGGCGTCTCTTCTCGTCACCTTCCTGTCGAACCTCATCGGCGTCGCGGAAAGCTATCTGAATACCTGGATCGCCCAGCATATCACGCTCGATATGCGAAACTCCATGTACCGCCATCTGCAGAAGATGTCGCAGCGCTTTTTCACGCAGAACAACCAGGGCGACATCATTACGCGCATGACGAGCGATATCGAAGGTGTCCGGCAGATCGTGACGAACACGCTGACCTCGATCATTTCGAATGTGATCACGCTCGCGGTGGCCGTCACGGCGATGTACCAGAAAAACTGGATTCTCGCCACCGCCGCGATCCTGATCGTGCCGCTCTTCGTCATCCCGACGCGTTCGGCCGGCAAAACCCGCTGGTCCCTCGCGCGCGAGTCGCAGGAGGCGAACGACAAGATCAACGGCATCCTGAACGAGACCCTTTCCGTCTCCGGACAGCTCCTCGTGAAGCTCTTCGGCAAGGAGGAGCGCGAATACCGCCGCTACGCCGAAGCGAATGAGAAAATGATCCGCCTGAATATCCGGGAAAGCATGGCCGGCCGCTGGTTCCGGGTGGTGCTCTCCACCTTCACCTCGATCGGGCCGATGCTCCTGTATCTGCTCGGCGGGCTTCTGATGATGAAATTCGATTCCTCCGTCACGGTCGGCGATATCACGGTGCTTGTCGCCCTGCTTTCCAGGATCTACGGGCCGGTCAACTCGCTTCTCAACGTCCAGGTGGAGTGGATCCGCTCCATGGCGCTTTTCACGAGGCTTTTCGAATACTACGACATGCCGATCGAGGTGGAAAACTGCGAAAATCCCGTCACGCCCTCCCGTTCGAACGGCTCCGTTGCCTTCCGGAACGTCTCCTTCGCCTATGAACCGGAGCGCATGATTCTGAAAAATGTCAGCTTCTATCTTCAGGCCGGGAAAAGCATCGCGATTGTCGGGCCATCCGGCTCCGGGAAATCCACTCTCGTCAATCTGATACCGCGTCTTTACGATGTGACGGAAGGCGCTGTTCTCTATGACGGCACGGATGTCCGGAAGCTGGAGCTTTCCTTCCTCCGCTCGAAAATCGGGGTCGTCAGCCAGGAAACCTATCTCTTCAACGGAACCATCCGCGAGAACCTGCTGTACGCGAAGGAGAACGCCACCGAGGCCGAGCTCATCGACGCCTGCAAAAAAGCCAATATCTACGACTTCATCGAAGCGCAGGAGCAGGGCTTCGAAACGATGGTCGGAAACCGGGGGCTGAAGCTCTCCGGCGGCGAAAAGCAGCGGCTTTCAATCGCGCGTGTCCTTCTGAAGGATCCGACGCTCCTCATCTTCGACGAAGCCACCTCCGCCCTGGACTCGATCTCCGAAAAGAAGATTCAGGACGCCATCGATCCGCTGATCAAGACCCGCTCGAGCATCCTGATCGCGCACCGCCTTTCCACGATTCTCGCCGCGGATGAAATCATGGTCCTGAAGGACGGAGAAATCGTCGAGCAGGGCACGCATCAGGAACTCGTCGGAAAAGGCGGCGTCTATACGGAGCTCTACAACACCCAGTTCATGAAGGCCGAATCCTGAAGAAAGCGGCCTGTACCTGAAAAAACGGTCTTTCGAATTCACTCGAAAGGCCGTTTTTTCTGATTGTGTTTCCGGCTCACCTTCCGGATCAGCAGGAATAGAATCCAGGCAAGAAGCGATGCGCCGGACAGAATGCCGATCGCGATGAATACGATCTGACGGAATACATCCGCGTCGGTTTCTTCTTCCGGCTCCGGTTTCTCTATGGGCTTCAGGGGAGAAGCCTCCCGGATGTCCGCCGGAATATTTGCTTCCGGAAGCACCTGATTTCCTCCGCCCCCTTCGCTGTCCCGGATTTCGGCTTCGATCGGGGCGCGTTCGCTGCCCTTCTTTTCCACCGCTTCGCTTTCAGCGGGCGTCGGCTTCGGAGGCTCCGTCCTGGTTTGCTGGGTCGGGCTATCCGTCCGGCTCCCGGTATTTTCCCCTGCGGACTGCGCGGCTTCGCTGCCGCTCTCCTCCTCCTTTTCGGCCTCCGTCTTCATTTCCTCTTCGAACGAGGCGGCCGTCGGTTTTTCTGTCTCGGACGCGGTGCTTTCTTCCGTGCTCTTCTCCGGCGCCTTCGATGCTTCCCCGGCGGATTCCTCCGCCTTCCCGCTTTCCTCCGTTTCGGAGGGCGCTTCGCTTTCGGAAGTCACTTCAATTGATTCCGCTTCGGAGGATTTTTCGCTCTCAGAAGATTCTTTGCCGGGCTCCGTTTCGGAGGGTTCTTCACTCTTTGAAGTTTCCTTGCTTTCCTCCGTCTCGGAGGATTCCCCGCTTTTGGATGCGTCTTCGCTCGGCTCCGTTTCGGGAGGCTGCGTTTCCTTCACCGGTATCGCTCTTTCCTCCCTGTGACCGCAGCGGCTGCAGACTCTCTCTTCCAGACCTTCCTTCTCTTCCGTCGCTTCCCGGACCACGCTGTATTCGCCAAAGGCGTGTCCGTACGCCGGAAGGATCCGCCGCTCCGTTTCGCCGCAGACCTCGCACACCATAAAGAGTTCTCCGCTCGTCGTGCAGTCCGGCGCGCTCAGGAGCCGCAGCGCTTCCATTGAGTGCCCGGTTCTACGCACGGTTTTTCCGCCCGAAAGGACTTTTCCGCAGTCCCGGCACCTTGTTCCCGCGCTTCGCCCGGCTGAGGTGCAGTCCGGCAGGATTTCCGGCAAATCCTCCGGATGGGCATGCGCGCACTCCGACGGCTTTTTCTCCGATACCGTGAGTTTCACCGTTTCCTCTTTCCCGAAAAGGCGGATCACAAGCTCGGCCGTTTTCCCGGGTTCAAGCCGGATTTTCTCCCCACCCGAAGAAAGACGCACTTCAGACGAGAATGCGTATTCCTTTTCCAGCGCCTCCAAAGTGCCGGTCTTTTCGGTTCCATCGTAAAGCATCACCGTCAGCCGGAGGATCTTTTTCGGATCGACAAGGACTTTGCCGTCTCCGTCTGTATTATCCTGTTCTGCCGCGGTCCAGTACTGCGCTTCCGCCGGCTTCCATCCGAACACCGGCTCCGTCACGACGTCCGCGTCAAATGCGCCCTCGAAGCCCTGATAGGTGAAGGATACCGGATGCATTCCCTCGTCCCAGGTTTTCTCCTTCTGGGAGCTTTCGGCATCGTGTTCCGTATCCTTCAGGAGGATGCTTTCCGTATAGCCGCAGCCCTCATAGGAAACCGTCAGCGGAAGCTCCGAAAGATCATAGATTTCCGCCTCTTCCGTTTTCAGAAGACGGACCGGCTTTTCCGGTGCGATTCCGGCGATTTTCCTTTCGACAATCCGAACCTTGAATTCGCAGGAGCTTTCACCGTTCTCAAGAAGCACCGTATGATCGCCGGGTTCCCAGGGATTTTCCTTCCCCTGCGGCTCCTTCTCGGTCAGAACCAGATCGTCCGCCGGCTTTCCGCAGAGAATTTCTTCCTTTCCGGTTTCGTCCGTCGACACGATGACCAGCCGGCTCTCATAATCATAGCGGAACCATTCGCTTCCGTCCTTCTCGCGGACCGTCTCGCCGTCCTCTCCGGCAAAAAGCAGAATGTCCGATACGGACAGCGCCGAACCTGCGGCGTCCTCCGTTTCGTCCGCGCATACGAAAAAGGCCGTTCTGAAAAGGATCAGAACGGCACTGATCAGGCATGCCGCCGCAAAGGGAAAACGATGCGTTCTTCTCATCGGCCCGGCCTCTTCATCCTTTACAGGCAGCTTACCTGCTTCGCATCGGTCAGCTTCTCGTCCGTATAGCCTCTCGTGGAAAAGCGTTTCTTAATTGCTTCATAAACACCCATATTCAGCCTCCTTATGCATGGCAAGAATATATCCTTAAATGAAGTATATCATAAATTCCGGAAAATGCAATGAAGCGGATGTCTTTTCGTCTACACTTTTCAGATCAGCTGTGGTATAATAAGCAGGATTAAATCAGGGTAACTATTCAGCACCCCATTCGAAATGCTCCGCATTTCTCATGTCGGAGGTCAGAGAGGCTTCGCCTCTAGACCTCCGGAGATAAAATCGTCAATAATCAGTCTGGAATGCAAGCATTCCATCCGTGATTATGACGGTTTTATCTGGGAGCTGAACAGTTACAAATCAGGAAGGAAGCTCCGTAGAGACTGATGAAACGCATCCAGAAGGCCGCCGGAAAGGTCTTCCAGTTCTTTGTGAATAAAACCATGGGCATTTCCCAGAAGATGACTTCAGCCGACGGAGAGCGCTCGGTGTTCCCCGGCATGCCGGAAAAAATCCGGGAAGCCGCCGCGGAGAGCTGCGTCCTCCTGAAAAACAACGGCATCCTTCCGCTCGGCCCGAAAAGCCGCATTGCCGTATTCGGGCGCTGTCAGAGCGACTGGTTCTATGTCGGCTACGGCTCCGGCGGAGACGTGCACGCACCGTATCTTGTGAGCCTTTCGGACGCGCTCACGGCCCGCGGCGCCTTACTTGACCCCGAAGTCTCGGACGCCTACGCGAAATGGCGCGAAAAGCCTGCAAACAGGCCCTATAACGGCTTCTGGGGGCATTGGCCCTTCAGCTATCCCGAAATGCCTTTAAGCGCCGATTTTGTGCGTTCTGCGGCCTCCCGGAACGATACCGCCGTCGTTGTCATCGGACGGGCCGCCGGAGAAGACCGGGAAAACCGGCTGGAAAAGGGGAGCTACTATCTGACGGATGAGGAAGAACGGCTCCTGACGCTCGTCACGGGCGCCTTCCGAAATACCGTTGTGCTTCTGAACACGGGAAGTATCATCGACATGAGCTGGACGGAACACCTGAAGGATCGAATCAGCGCGCTCATGATCGTCTGGCTCGGCGGGATGGAAAGCGGAAACGCCGTCTGGGACGTTCTCTTCGGCGCGGTTTCCCCCTCCGGACGCCTGCCGGATACGATCGCGAGAAGCTATGAGGATATCCCGAGCGCCGCATCCTTCGGCGGAAAGGATTATAACGACTATCTCGAAGGCATCGAGGTCGGTTACCGGTATTTTGACCGGCATCCGGAAAAGGTGCTCTTCCCCTTCGGCTTCGGCCTTTCCTACACCGATTTCCGGAAGGAGCTGACCGCTCTTACCTATGAGCCGCAGAACAGCCCGGACGGAAGACGGCACACCGCCTCGGTCCGCGTGACCAATACCGGCACACGCCCCGGCAAGGAAAGCGTGCTCCTCTTCGTCCGCCCGCCGGAAGGAAGGCTTTTCAAGCCCGTAAGGGTCTTAGTCTCCTTTGCCAAGACCCGCGTTCTGCGTCCGGGAGAAAGCGAGACACTGTCGCTTTCCTTTGACGACAAAAGCCTCGCGTCCTACGATGAAGCGCGGCACGCGTTTATTCTGGAGCCGGGAGAATACCGGCTGGAGCTTGACAGGGAAGAAGCCGGCCTGATCGCCCAGGCGGAGGAAGTGACGGTCGAACAGTGCCATGCCATCTGCAGCACGGAGGTGGATCTGAAGGAACGCATCCTCCGGAACCTGCCCTGCGAAATCCCGAGGAAGCGGCACGAAAGCATTCATCTTGACGAGGTGCGTCGCGGGGAACGGACGCTTTCCGACTTTATCGCGGCGCTTTCCGACCCCGAGCTTGAAGCGCTCTCCCGCGGCCACGGCATGATGGGCTCCGTCCTCGGAACGCCGGGAAATGCCGGCGTTTTCGGCGGAATTCTGCCGGGCCTCCGGAAAAAAGGACTGCGGCCGATCGTCTGCTGCGACGGACCGGCGGGCCTGCGGCTTCGGCGCTACTGCTCGCTGCTTCCCTGCGGCACCGCGCTGGCTTCGACCTTCAACCGGGAGCTCGTCCGGGAGCTTCACGTCCTTCTCGGGCAGGAAATGACGCTGCACCGGGTAGACGTGCATCTCGCGCCCGGCATGAATATTCACCGGAATCCCTTATGCGGGCGGAATTTCGAGTATTTTTCCGAGGATCCGCTCCTCTCCGGCAGCATGGCAGCATCCTGCATTCAGGGCGTTCAGGAGACCGGACACGCCTCCTGCCCGAAGCATTTTGCCTGCAACAATCAGGAAACCAGAAGAAACACGCATGACTCCCGGGTCAGCGAGCGGACGCTCCGCGAGATCTACCTTCGGAATTTCGAAATCGCGGTCAAGTCCGCCCGGCCGCTCGCGATCATGACGAGCTATAATAAAGTGAACGGCGTCTGGAGTCATTACAACTACGACCTCGTGACGACGGTGCTTCGAAGGGAATGGGGCTTTGAAGGGCTTGTGATGACGGACTGGTGGATGAGGCGCTCGAGAAGTCCCGAGTTCCCGCTTCTTCGGGACAATGCCTACCGCGTACGCGCTCAGGTGGACCTCCTGATGCCCGGCGCACGGGGCCATATGGCAAAGAACTACCGTTCCGACGGGACGCTTCTGAAGTCCCTCGGAAAAATCGGCGGAATCACGCGTGCCGAACTGCAGCGGACCGCCGGAAATGTACTGAAACTCATCCTGCAGCTGCCGGAGCACGGCGCTTAAGGATCTTCATGGAGAAATATGATCAGAAACAGACGATTCATTCGATGGAAAATCTGGATGCTTGCGCTTCTTCTTTTGCTTCTGTCTGCCGCATCCTGTGGAAAAGAAAAGACGCCGGCGCCGGAAATGATTGACGAAGCCTCCTTTCCGGAAAAGGAAAAGCCCTCCGCGCCGCAGGCTTCCACGGAAGACAGCGCTTCCGTCTCCGGGGAAGAAAGCGCCGCAGAAGGCATGCAGGCGGAAAGCAGCGAAGGAAGCGCAGCAGTCCCGTCCGAAACCCCGGAAGAAACAACAGAGCCTGTGGAGCCTTCCTATGTGCGGCTCCTTGCCGTCGGCGATATGCTGATGCACGCCGGCATTTCCTTTCAGCTGCAGCAGCCGGACGGAACGTTCAACTACAGTTCCCTTTTTGAAAATATTCAGAACGATCTCAACGAAGCCGACCTTGCGATCGTCAACAACGAAGTGATCTTCGGCGGCGACGAGCTCGGACCGATCGGCTACCCCTCTTTCAGCGTACCAACCGCTCTCGGCGACGAGGAAATCCGCTGCGGCTTCGATGTAATTCTTGGGGCAACCAACCACACGAACGACTGGGGCCCTCAGGGCATCCGGAATACGCTCGATTACTGGGAAAAGCACCCGGAGGTCACGCTTCTCGGACTGCACCGCTCCTGGGACGATTACAACGCCGTCAAGGTTGTGGAGAGAAACGGCATCCGCATCGCGATGCTGAACCTGACTTACGGACTGAATATCGACGGCATCCCGGAGGAAGAAGGATATCTCGTCGAGCTCATGACGACAGAAAACCGCTATCAGATCTCGAAGAAGCTTCAGTGGGCGAATGAAAACGCGGATTTCGTGATCGTCTTCCCGCACTGGGGCGAGGAATACGAGCTCACCCACAATGCCGTCCAGCAGGAATGGGCCGAGTTCTTTGCCGAATTCGGCGCGGATCTCATCATCGGCTCGCACACCCACACCATTCAGGAAAATGAATGGGTGACGGCCTGGAACGGCAATACCGCCTACTGCGTCTACTCGCTTGGAAACTATGTGTCGCTTCAGGGAATGACCATCAATATGCCGGGAAAAATGCCGAAAATCACGCTCGTTAAGGACGCAGCCGGCTGCCGGATTCAGGATGTCCGGAATGATTACGTCCTCACCTGGTTCAATGAGTCGCTGACCGGTATCCGAGTCTACAAAATGGATCAGGTTACGGACGAAATGATTTCGTCCCACGGCGTCATGAAATCCATCGGTGTGGATTTTTTCGATGAAATGAACCGCTTCTATCCGATGACGCGGGAAGTGCTCGAAAGTCTGTGCAAATAAAATCGAGCAGGGAAGATTTACCGTACCCTGCTCGCCGCGCGGGACGCGGCAAAGCCGGAATTTTCCTTACGCGGCCCTGTGCATAAAAAACCGGGGAAAGGACAAATCCTTTCCCCGGTTTTTTACTGTCTGCAGCCGCTCATTACTTAAGAGTAACCTTAGCGCCTTCTGCTTCGAGTTTAGCCTTGATTTCGTCAGCTTCTGCCTTCGCAGCCTGCTCTTTAACGATCTTCGGAGCGTTGTCAACGAGGTCCTTCGCTTCCTTCAGGCCGAGGCCGGTAGCTTCACGGACAACCTTGATAACCTTAACCTTGTTCGGGCCGACTTCGGTCAGCTCAACGTCGAACTCGGTCTTCTCTTCCACTTCTTCAGCTGCTGCTGCCGGGCCTGCTGCTACGACAACGCCTGCTGCTGCGGATACGCCGAACTCTTCTTCACAAGCCTTGACAAGCTCGTTCAGTTCCAGTACAGATAACTCTTTGATCGCTTCGATAAACTCAGCTGTTGTTAACTTTGCCATGATAAATTCCTCCGTTTAGATTTAATTGAATGGTGCGGATGCCTGGCATCCGAATGCATAGAGGCTGAACCTTATTAAGCCTCTGCCGGTGCTGCAGCTTCTTCGCTGCCGCCGTCCTTTTCCGCGATCTGCTTGATAACACGAGCAAAGTTCGCGATCGGGGACTGCATGCTTCCAAGGAGTCTTCCAAGCAGAACTTCCTTGGACGGAATGTTTGCAACATCCTTGATTGCGTTCGCGTCACAGTAGCTGCCGTCTACCATACCGCCCTTGATTTCCAGCTTTGCGTGTTTCTTCGCAAAGTTGACCAGTTCACGGGAAGCTGCGGTAGCGTCGTCCTTGCTGACTGCGAGTGCGGACGGTCCTTCCAGCAGCTGGTCCAGCGCTTCATTCGCGGTGCCCTTGATGGCGAAACGGATAAAGGTGTTCTTGTAGACCTTGTACTGGATGCCGGCGTCTCTTAAAGTTTTCCGAAGCTCTGTGTCCTCTGCAACGGTCAGACCTCTGTGGTCTACCAGTACCGCGGACTGCGCACCGTCAAGAATACTTGAAATTTCTTCGACGATCGGCTTCTTCTCTTCAATCTTAGCCAATGACTTACCCTCCTTCTTACCAGATTCTTCAGGAGAAAGAAAAACCCCGTGACGAGTCACGAGGCCGCAAAAATTCTTTGAAAAGAATTTGATGAACCTCGGCAGGCGTTTTCTCCTTACGTCTTCGCGACACCTGCTGTCTTCGGCTGTGGTTTTTTAGCCACTCGTGTAATATATCACAGGGAGCTTTCTTTTGTCAAGCAGTTTTTTTAACTCGCCCGCGGATTTGCTCGCGGATTTCTGCCAAACCCACCTGCGGGTTCATGCTAAACTCGCCTGCGGAGTGTCATAGGACTCGCCTGCGGGGTATCGCTGAACTCGCCTGCGAGATAACACTAAACTCGCCTGCGGGGTATCGCAAAACTCGCCTGCGAGATGATGTCCCCTCCTCACTGCGGTCCCAATGCAGTTCAGAGGGGACATCATTACCCTCGGCTCGAGGCCAGGCAGACGGGTGGATTGCACCGGATTACCGCAGGCTCGAGGTCATGACAGACGGTTGGATGGCACCGGATTACCGCAGGCTCGAGGTCATGACAGACGGTTGGATGGCACCGGATTTCCGCAGGCTCGAGCAAATGAAAACATACAGGGTGAGCGGATTATGAGCAAGCCCGAGCTTACGAGAGAAACTCCGCGAGTTCTCTCACGGTACTGAAATAGTGCGGCGAGTTCCTGCGCATGAAGGCCTCGATCTCCGGGACGTCGTAGGCCCAGCCGGCGGCGGCGAAGTCCACGCCGGCAGTCTTTGCCATGTCAAAGCCCGGCTTCAGATCGTCGATGACAAGGATTTCCGAAGGCTTCAGGCTGAATTTTTCCATCAGGTCGTAAAGCGCGTGGGGCTTCGGTTTCCGCTTCTCCTTCGGAACCTCCCAGCCGTATACGGCGTCCGGCTCAGGCAGGCGGTTTTCCCGGTAGTCCCGGCGGATATTGAAGTCGAAGGAGTGGGAAATGACGGCGGTGAGGCCGCCCTCCTCTTTCTGCTTCTCCATGATCTCCCGGATGCCGTCGTAGGCCGCCGGAATATGGTCCAGCACATAGTTTTTCCAGTACTGCTCTTCGATCTTCAGGTCCTCGTCCGTGAGTCCGAAGTCCTCTTTGCACATGTCGATGAAGCCCGGATGGAAGTTCTTCAGGAAGTACTCGTTCAGCGTGCACTCCTTCCCGGGAAAGTATTCGTGCAGATATTTCACGAAACAGGGCCAGTGGATCGAGGCCGTCGAAGCCACCACCGTATCGTCGTGATCAAAAACAAGACATCGATATTTCATACCGTCACTTCAATCTCTTCTGTTTCTTCATCTCCGCGCGAAGCTGCGCCATGATGGTCCCCGCCGGCACCTTTTTCCGGTTCAGCTCCAGCACCGTAAGAAGCGGCCTCTTCGCGTGCTCATAAAACATCCGGAGGCCTTCGCAGAGATAATAGCTTCCGTCCGGCGAAAAGCGGTCCTTCAGGCAGTTTCCGCCGCAGAGCTTTAAATACGGGCAGGAAAGGCATTTCTTCGGCAGCAGGCTTTTTTTCGCGCGGCCGAAGCGCTCCTGCGCCTCGGAGTCCGCAAGCGCCGAAAGCGTGCTCTCATGGATGTTTCCGAGATAGTGCTTCCTGTCGACAAAGTGATCGCAGGAATAGACCGAGCCGTCATGCTCGAGGACGAGCACTCTTCCGCACTCCTCCTGCAGCATGCAGAGGGAGGAGCCGCGCCCGGAAAGCTGCGACAGGGTTTCCATGAAGAGCTGAACCCCGACGGAACCGAGATCATGGCAGACCCATTCATCGAAGATTTCACAGAGGAATTTTCCGTAGGCCTCGGGCGTCACGGATTCCGGCGTAAGACTCGTCTCCGGGCGTTCTTCCGGCGCCTTCAGGGCTTCTTCCGGTGTTTCCGAAGCATCCGGCTGCGTCAAGCCCTCCTCCAGGCGCGAAATTGCCGTGTTTTCGCCCTCCGAGAAGCCTTCCCGGACAAGGATCGGTATAAACTGGATCCAGCCCGTATGGAGGCTTTTTAAGCCTCTGTAGACGGCATCCGCGTTTTTCACCGTATCCATCGTCACCGTGCAGAGAAGATCCGGCTTCACGCCGTATTTCATCAGCCGCTCGCAGGCCTCCTTCGCATAGTGAAAGGAGTCCTGATCCCCGGCGGTCCTGCGGTAGCGGTCATGCACCCGGGCGATTCCGTCGATCGAAAGCCCGACATCAAAATGATTTTCCGCGAGAAACCGGCACCATTCGTCCGTGAGAAGCACGCCGTTCGTCTGGATGTTGTTCCAGCACTGAACATTTGCGGGTTTGTATTTCTTCTGCAGCTCTACGGCCTTCCGGTAGAAATCCAGTCCCGCAAGCGTCGGCTCGCCGCCGTGCCAGTTGAACTGCACGACAGGCCCGGGATTTCCTTCAAAATGCTGCCGGACGAAGAGCTCCAGCGTCTCATCGTCCATGAGGGCCGTCTTTTCTTCCGGCGCGTCCGCTGCACCGCCGGGAGTCTGCGAAGGATCGCCGGTCCTCGCCGGCGCGTCCAGATAATAACAATAGCGGCATCTTAAGTTGCATAAAGAGCCGGCGGGCTTTGCCATCACGGCAAAGCCCCGGTTTTTTCTGGTTATTCTGTTCATGTTGTACATCCGTCATTTTTCGCGGGTTCCGTATTCTGAGCTTCGGCACCCGGAAGCGCCGACTGCTTCGCCTCTCTCACCATCTTCAGGATGATCCGGATCGTATAGAAAACGCCCCAGCCGACAACCGCGGCGATCAGGACCATATCAATCCTTCTGACCGGTTTCAGCTTCTTCTTCGCGATCAGAAAGCCTAAAAGCAAGCGCTGTAAATACATAATCCTTCGTTTTCAGAGCCTGATTTTTACCAAGCGCCTTCACGACAGGGATTATTCACAAGAATGAAATGCCGATCGCAAGAAGGACACTGACAACTGGTAACATACTGCGCTCACCTCAGCCATTTCTCGAAGAAATCATACACCTTTTCCTGCGAGTCCATCGCCTGCTCCTGCCGGTACATCGGCGTGTGGTAATACCAGATGCCGTGCCCCGCCCCGTCGTAGCGATAGAAGGTATAGTCCTTCCCGAGCTTTTTCAGCACCCCTTCCGTCCTGTCCACATCCTCCTTCGTCGGATTCCGGTCCTCGTTTCCGAAGATGCCGAGAAGCGGGCAGCTTAAATTTTCCGCAAGGTCGATCGGCGCGACGGGACGCGCTTCACTGACGCTGTCCTGAATGACGCCGCCGCCCCAGCAGTCGACCGCCGCGTCGAAATCGAGCGTGCAGGCCGCAAGGAAGGCATGCCGGCCGCCGGAGCACATGCCGATGACGCCGACCTTGCCGTTGCTGTTCTCATCCGCGCGCAGACAGTCGAGGGAAGCCTTCGCGTCTCCCATCACGCTGTCATCGTGCACCATCCCGGCTTCCCGCATGCGCTGGGAAACCTCGCCCGGCTTCCCGTGTCCGAAATCCTCGTAAATATTCGGGCACAGGACCTGGTAGCCGTGCTGCGCAAGCCTTCTCGACTCCTCGAAGCACCATTCGTCCCAGCCCGGCATATGCGGGATCAGGACGATGCCGGGATACTGCCCCGGCTCTGTCGGCCGTGCGAAATACGCATGGATATTCTTTCCTTCGTGTCCGGGCATCTCGATACTCGTTCCGATCACACCCGGGATATGAGCCGTATTCAGATCATTCCACATACCGTTTTCCTCCTTGTCACCGTATGGTCTTGTACATCGGGCCGTAGGCCTCACAGGCCCTGAAATCCTGTCCTTCCTTATCCATGCCGAAAGCGTTCCATGCGCTCGGCCGGAAAATATCTTCTTCCGGGACATTGTGCATCGCTACCGGAATCCTTAAAATCGAGCAGAGCGAAATCAGATCCGCGCCGATGTGTCCGTAGCTGATCGCGCCGTGGTTCGCGCCCCAGTTGTTCATCACGTCGTAGGCGGAGGTAAAGGCGCCTTTTCCGGTGATTCTCGGCGTAAACCAGGTGCAGGGCCAGGTGTAGTCGGTGCGCTTCCAGAGGGTATCCGTCACTTCGTCCGGAAGATGCACGGTCCAGCCTTCCGCAATCTGAAGCATCGGTCCGAGGTTCTTCACGAGATTCAGACGGATCATCGTGACCGGCATTTCAGCTTCCGTCACGAAGCGCGAGGAATATCCGCCGCCGCGGAAATAGCCAAGATCGGCATAGTTCCAGGTCGTTGCCGCGAGGAGCTTCTCCATGTCTTCATCCGTGAGATCAAACCATCTCTTGATCTCCGGCTTTCCGTCCACGCCGAGCGCCTTGCCGGAGGCGTCGATGCAGGCCGCGCCGGAATTGATGAGGTGGATGAAGCCGTCCGCTTCCTTCGCCTTTCCTTCGATTTCATAGCCTGTCACGCGCTTCACGGCGTCGCCCGACCAGTAGGTCCGAACATCCGCAAAAATCTGCGGCCGGTTCGTGAGAAGCTTCATGAAGAGCATCCCAAGGCCGTTCAGGACGTCGTTTTCCGTCGCGAGAATGTAGGGCTCTCTCGGGCCGTTCCAGTCGAAGCCCGAGTTCAGCATCGATTCAGAGAAGTCCGCATTCGGATAGAAATCCGTCCACTGCCGCTGTCCCTGGAAGCCGGCCGCGATCGCGTTATGTCCGACGGCCTCTTCCTCGCAGCCCGCGGGAAGGTTCGGATTTCCGTTCATCAGGTCCTTGATGATGCACATCATCTTCACCGTGAACTCCCAGTCCTGATCCTTCTGCTCACGACTCTTCTGAAGCGCTTCCGGATTCTTGTCGAAGCCTTCTTTACACTTTTCCTTCGTCCAGGCGAGGGCCTTCTGGTATTCGGCTTCGTCGTAGATGCCTTCCGTCATGCGGCGGATGATTTCGACTTCGTCGACGGACTCGACGCGCATGCCGAGGTATTCTTCAATAAAGGCGGGGTCGATGATCGAGCCGCCGATGCCCATCGTCACGGAGCCGATCTGCAGATAGGATTTTCCGTGCATCGTGGCCGCCGCAACCGCCGCGCGGCCGAAGCGGAGCAACTTCTCCCGGACGTCCGACGGAATCTCCGTATCGTCCGCGTCGCAGACCTCATGGCCGTAGATACCGAAGGCCGGAAGCCCCTTCTGGCTGTGGGTCGCAAGAACCGACGCGAGATACACCGCGCCGGGGCGCTCGGTGCCGTTGAAGCCCCAGACCGCCTTGATCGTCATCGGATCCATGTCCATCGTCTCCGAGCCGTAGCACCAGCAGGGCGTGACGGTGAGCGTAATGTCCACGCCTTCCTTCTTGAACTTTTCGGCGCAGGCCGCGGATTCCGCCACGCGTCCGATCGTCGTATCGGCGATGACCACCTTCACGGGTTCGCCGTTCGAATACTTCAGATTCTCCTCAAAAAGTTTCTTCGCCGAAAGCGCCATGTTCATCGTCTGCTCTTCCAGCGATTCACGCACCTTCAAAGCGCCGCGTCTTCCGTCGATGGTCGGCCGGATCCCGATCACGGGATAACCGCCGAGAAGTCTTGATTTCGCCACTGTCACTGTCCTCCTGTTTCAGAATCTTTTTGTCCTGTAATGTCATTTTCCACGACTTTGTACCTGCACACACGTACAATTATAGTCATTATAAACAATTATCTGCAGAAAGGCAAGAAAAAAAGGAAACGCAGCGGAAATTTTACTCCGTAACTTTGGGGACAGGTTCCAAATGACGAATTTAGTCATTTGGAACCTGTCCCCATTTGAGACTGCCGGTTCGGCCGCTTCTTTTTTGAAAATTCTGTTATTTCAGAATCAGTTTGCCTCTTACAGCTCAACGACGAGATCCTGCCCCGAAGCGATCGCCGAATATCCTTCGATCGTAAGCTCCGGCGCATTCACAAAGCGGATTCTGCAGCCCTTCGCGTTCGTTTCGACAGAAACCGTATCTCCCGACCTTGTAAGCTTCAGGAAGTACAGTTCCTTTCCGCCCTGATAAACCACGGTTTCCGCCTGATCCTGCAGCTGATAGACCTTGAATTCCACATTCTTCTCGAAGCTGATATTCACATCCGGAGCTTCAATCGCCGTCGGAATGATCGAATTCGGCTTCACATAAAGCGGAATGCTGAAGTAATCCATCTTCTCTTCATACCAGCTGTTTCCGTCCTTCTCTTCGCCGGTGAGGTATGCCGTCCAGGCGCCCTTTTCGCAGGGAAGATACCAGGACGCGATGCCCTCTTCGTTGAAAATCGGAGCGACCAGCATTCTTTCGCCGAGCAGGAACTGGCGGTCCAGATACCGGCAGGCGAGATCGTTCTGGTAATCCAGAACCGTCGCGCGCATCATCGGAACGCCGCTCTCATGCGTCTTCACCGCGCTCGAGTACAGATACGGCAGGAGCGAGAGCTTCAGCTTCGTGAAGCATCTGCAGACGTCCACCGCCTCTTCGTCATAGAGCCACGGCACACGGTACGAGGAAGAACCGTGCAGACGGCTGTGCGTGGACAGCAGGCCGAAAGCCACCCATCTCTTGTAAACATCGGCCGTCGACTTGTCCTCGAAGCCGCCGATATCATGCGCCCAGAAGCCAAAGCCGGAGCTTGTGAAGCTTAAGCCGCCGCGGATCGACTGGTACATGCCGTCGTAGGTCGACCAGCAGTCGCCGCCCCAGTGCACCGGGAACTTCTGTCCGCCGGCCGTCGCGGAACGCGCGAACACGACCGCTTCCTCTTCGCCCTTCACTTCTTTGATTGCCTCAAAGACCGCCTGGTTGTAGAGGTAGGTGTAGTAGTTGTGCATCTTCTTCGGGTCGGAGCCGTCGAAGTACATCACGTCCTCATCCGGAATTCTCTCGCCGAAGTCGGTCTTGAAGCAGTCGACGCCCATGGCCATCATCTTCTTCAGCTGCTTCTGATACCACTTCACGGCGTCGGGGTTCGTAAAGTCGACGATCGCAAGGCCCGGCTGCCACATATCCCACTGGAAGACGGAGCCGTCCTTCCTCTTGATGAAATAGCCGTTTTCGGCGCCTTCCTTAAAGATGTCGCCTTCCTGGCCCACATAGGAATTGATCCAGCAGCAGACCTTGATGCCCTTCTCGTGAATCTTCGCGATGAGGCCCGCGGGATCCTCGAAGACCTTGCTGTCCCAGACAAAGTCGGTCCAGTGGAAGTCGCGCAGCCAGCAGCAGTCAAAGTGGAACACGGAAAGCGGAATGCCGCGGTCGAGCATGCCGTTCACAAAGCTCATGACGGTCTCGCTGTCATAGCTCGTCGTGAAGGAGGTCGAAAGCCACAGGCCGAAGGTCCACTGCGCGGGAAGCGCCGGCTTTCCGGTGAGGTCGGTATAGCGGCAAAGCACATCCCGAAGGTCCGGACCGTTGAAGATGAAGTAATCGAGGCACTCGCCTTCTACGGCAAAGCCGACCTTTGAAACCTGCTCGGTGCCGACCTCAAACTCCACCGTCTCCGGATGGTTCACGAAGACGCCGTAGCCCTTGCTGGACAGATAGAAGGGAATATTCTTGTAACTCTGCTCGGTGCAGGTGCCGCCGTCCTCATTGCGGATGACGACCGCCTGGCCGTTCTTGACAAAGGTACCGAAGCGCTCGCCGAGGCCGTAGATCTGCTCGTCTACGCCAAGCGACAGGCGCTCGGACATCCAGGAATGCCCCGGCTTGTCATACATGAAGCCGGTCCAGCCCTCCTTGATGAAGGCGAGGTCCCGCTGGGTGCTCTTCGTGATGACCTGACCGTCTCTTGAGTAGGTCATGCTGAACGGATCCTTCGTAATCGTAAGTGCAAGGGAACCGGAACGCACAACGATTGCTTCCTCGGTCTCTTCCGCGTCAATCGGCGCGTTCTCGTCGAGATTCAGCCCGAAGGACGGCCCTTTTTTGATACCGCCGATGTGGCGCACGGTCTGCACGCGGATGACTTCCGGCGCGGGGGTCGTCACGGTAATCGTCAGCACAATGCCGCCGAGCGTCGCGCCGTGTCCCGTAATATAAGCCTCCGGCGCGAGGAAACGCACCTTGTGTTCATCGATTTCAATCTGAAGCGCCTGCTTCGGCCAGAAGGCCTGAACGCCTTCCTTTGTCAGCCAACAGCCGTTTTCATACTGCATGGGATGCTCCTCCTTGAAGAGATAGTAAAGTTAATAGTTGATACGATCATAGCACAATCCGGCCGATTCCACAAGCAGTCTTTTCATTACAGACGAAGCTGGCCGGGCTGCTCGGGATTTTTGCCGTTATCTCCAAGGCGGAAGTTCGGATCCTCCTTCATCTCCTTCCAGGCCTGTTGGCTTTGCTTTCTGAGCGCTGCAGGGTCAAAGCCCATGTCCTTCAGGACCTTGTCCACATCTGCATCGACCTTCTGCTGATGCTCCATGTCCCTGACATAGGTATTCGTCACATCCCGCGCAAACTGCTCGCCGTCCCGGTCTCCGATCGACTGCAGCGTATTTTTGGCTCTTTCGGGATTGCCGTCGGCCTTCAGCCAGTTCATTACACTGTTTTTTTCCGCCTTCTGGATGTTAAGGGAGATCGCGGCCGGATCCAGTTCGTCCTCAAGCTTTTTCGGATCCAGTTTGCCGGTCTCGTCCATCGCGTAGCCGAGAAGTACCATGTATTCCTTCGTTACGCGGTCAGCGTCTTCGGTCAGCTCCTTCTTGCGCTTGTCATCCTTTTTCTCCATGGCAGAGTCCAGCTGCTTCGCCATGGAAGATGCCTCCATCTGAAGCATCTGGAGGCGGTTTTTCACTTTAGTTTTCCCTCCCCCGAGAATCGCGTCCAGCCTGCGGTTCATTTCATCGCCTGAAATCTGAGGCGCGTTCGGGTCGGATTTCTGTCTGAGTTCTCTCTCTTTCTTTGGCATAATGATGTCCTTTCTGAAATATGATGATGCAGGCGCCAAGTGGGAGTGCGCAGCACGGAACTTGGCGTGACAACCCTTTTGACCTTACCATCATATGATGATAAGGTCAAAGGTCTGCCTGCCGGATACCGAGTTCTCCGGGTTCCAGGCCTTCTTTTTTCATCAGTTTATCGGCTTCGGCTGCCGCGTTCTTTTTCGCGTAAGCTGAAGTCTTCGGCGCGTTCTTTTCGGCGCGTTCCAGGCCGTAGGCCGCGAGGTCAACGTAATCCTTATCGCCGGGTTTCGCCTTACGCACTTCATTCGTGCGGTCGACGATCTTCTGCACATGTTTCCGAAGACCCGGAATATGGTCGTTCATGACCGAAAGGACGTCGACACTGTTGTCAAAACGTGCCTGAGAGGTTTTGAAGGTCCGGACGCTCTTCTTGCCCTTCTCATACCTGAAGACCCGGTTATATAACTGCACGTTTGCCTTGAAGAGCTTTGATTCAAGCCCGGGGTCCTGAGGATCGAGCGCCGCGACCGCGTCAACGGCGGTCTTCATCTCCTTGTATTTTTCAGACTCGCCTTCCGCGGGAACCATCGCCTCCGAGAGCGCCTTCATCTTACGGATATACTCCGCGCGCTCCGATTCCGGCACGCCGTATTTCTTCGCCGCCATCACGTGGAGCGACTTCATCCCCTGCTCCCGGCTCATGAGAAGCTTTGACACTTCCTGATCGGAGAGGTTTTTGAACATGTCAAACGACTGGTAGGTTTTCGCCTCCGCCTGTACAGCCTCCAGATTGAAATGCTCCGGATCCTTCGCGTAAAAATCAATCGCGGCAGCGACAAATGCGAGATGCTCGCGTCTCTTTTCCGGCGGATCCATGAGCGCCTTCGCGCCAAGATGCTGATGAAGGAATTTCTCATACTCCGAAGCCTGCTCGCCAAGATGCTTTCCGAAAGCCTTTCTGTAGAGCGGATCGTTCTCCAGATCATAGGCTTCTCTTCTGTCCGCCTCCTGCGAGAAATCCGTGAAATTCCGGTTCAGATCGTCCGCACGCTTATTAATGAGCTCCTTGTTGGCGGTTTTCTTCGCCCAGCCCTCGATCTTCTCCGGCGTGCGATAGTATTTCCGGCTCATGAGCTTCGCGCCCTGATCAAAAAGCTTCTTATCGGCGTTGCTCATATTTTCGCGCACGGTCGTCATGCTGAACTTCGGAAGTGAAATCGTCAGGTTTTTAAGATATTGCTCTCTGGCGGTATACAGCACTTCCTGATCGAGAGGCTCTCTCTTCTCCCTGCCCGGATTCATAGCCTTCAGAATGTCCTGCTGCGCGTCGATCTCTTTTTTGAAGTATTCAAAAGCATTGGTGTCCCGGTTCGCGGGGATGCCTTTCAGAGCCGCTTCTTCAAAAAACAGCTGCTGGTCTTCCGCATCCGTATAGGAAGCATCCAAAAACTCTCCGAGAGTAACGCTTTTCAGCGTCTCGATATCCCGTACCGGGGAGTTCTGCGTCATCTCCGCGCTGAATGCGCCAATGTTCGCAAGATACGATTCCTCCATTCTTTATAGACGGACTTCGAGCTGTTTTCGAGTTTGACCAGGTTTTCATAGTCACAGGGGATCTGTATTTTTTCCCTCTCTCCCTGCTGGAAATACTTCTCCGGGTGATCCGACCGTTCCTTTTCTACAGCTGCTTGATATTCTTCTCTGGTGTCAAACACTTCATTGACATTGATCGACGGATCATACGCCAGAGCATTCGCAGATTTCGCTGTATCGGACATGGCCTGATAGTTCAGAAAATACCAGACTTTATCAAGGTCCGTCTGCTGGGTGTTCAGGCCTTCGAGAGCCTCCCGTTCCAGTTCTTTATCCGTCATTTCCGGGATCGTTTTTTTCGGCATGCTTCTCTCCTCCTCAGCTCATCAGTTCAGGTTCAGCGGTCCGGCTTCGGCGCTTTCCTTTCTAAGCTTCGCGGGATCAAAGCCCGCTTCCTTCAGCCACTCGTCCGCCTTGGCGCTGATCTTCCTGTCGTAGGCCCTGGTGCCCTCCGGGGCAACCCATTCCGCCCGTTTCACGCCGTACTCGCTAAGATCGACATAATCATCATCCATCGGCCCGACATTCCGGACTTCGTTCGTCCGCTTCACAATCTGATCCGCGTACTGCCGCATCCCGGGCACATGGTCGTCGACGACCGAAAGCACGTCGAGGCTGTTGTCAAAGCGCGCCTGGCTCGAGCTGTAGAAGCGCTTGCTCTTCTTGCCCTTGGTGTAGGTCTGCAGGTTTCCGAGGAGTTTTCCGTTCTCCAGCATCAGCTTCTCGCCGGTCTTCGGATCCTTCGGATCAAGCTTCGCGATGGCATCGACGCTTTTCTTCATCGCCTGATACTTCGCGGACTGGCCTTCGGCGGGCACCATCGCCTCGGAGAGCGCCTTCATCTTTCGGATGTACTCCGCCTGTTCCTCCTTCGGGACGCCGAATGTTTTCGTCAGCACCTTCTGCTGGGCGGCCAAGGCCTTTTCCTTCGTCAAGAGCGCAGTGGAAACCTCATAGTCCGACATCTTCCGGAATCCGTCGCGCGTCAGGTACTCCTTCGCGATGTTCTTCACCAGCTTTTCATCGATGGCGCCGTTCTTCGCGGACTGGACGGCATTCGCGGCCATAACAAGCGCGAGATGCTCGCGGCGTTTTCCGGGTGGATCGAGAATCGCCCGCGCGCCGATATGCTGCGCAATGAATTTGTCGTATGCGGATGCATCTTTATCAAGATCTTTCCCGTACGCTTTCTTAAGCGCACGGTCGCTCTCCAGCTTAAAGGGCTTCCGCTGGTCGACCTCTTTTCCGAAATAGCCGTAAGTGTCATTCAGGTTATTCAGGCGGCGTTCGCGAAGGATCTCGTCCCCGGTCGTTTTTACCCAGTCGCGGATCGGCTTCGGCGGCTTATAATCCTTGACGGTGATCGCATTCATCCCCTGGTCGAAGAGCTTTTTCTCATATTCGCTGAGCCCCTCGCGCACGGAATCGGAGCCGAATTTCATCTGACCGCGGATCGCATCGGAAATATACCGTTCCTTTGCTTTTTCATAGACCTCCGCGTCCGTGATTTCCCGGACCTGATAGCCCGGATTCTGCTGCTTTCTCTTCTGTTCGTCCGCTTCCAGCCGTTTCTTATAGAACTCGAAAACACTGGTTTTCCGGCTGCACTTCAGGCCTTCCGCTGCCGCATTCTGAAACAGGAAGTCCTGTTCCGCGGGTTCGACGAAGTTCGAATCCAGGAATTTTCCCATCGTCATCTTCTTGATCGAAGCGACGTCCGGGATCGGCGATTCCTTCATGATTTCAGACGGGAAATCGCCGTTATCCATCACAAACTTGTTCTCGAGATCCTTGTAGGAAGTGCTGAGCTTCAGCGTCCGGCTGTGAATATCCTTCATATGCAGATAGAACGCCTTATCTTCCCGGTTCTGTGCATCTTCGGGAAGCGAAAGCAGCTTCGCTTCATAGTCCCTGCCGCAGTCGAGCGCGATTTTGGCTTTCAGAATTCCCAGGAGTTTAAAGCTTTTCAGACGCTCTGCAAGCGTTCCTGCGGGAAGTACCTTTTCCTTCAGCTCCTCCTCAAGGACATCCGTCGCTTCAGACAGTTTTTTTCTCGAGTCCCTGTCTGCCGGCATCTGAAGGCTTTCCTTTTCATCATCCGTGAGGTGATCGTTCAGAACAGTCTCATTATGCGCCTCCAGCTCTCTCTGATATTCCTCGTCGCTTTTGTAGTCTTCCCGCTTCGGCGGCGCAGAAGGGTCTTTCATCATCTCTTCTGCTGTTAATACCGTGCTGTACAGAGAATAGGTATTCAGATAGTACCAGAGCTTGTCAAGATCCGTTTTCTGCGCGTTCATTCCCGCAAGGACTTCTTCGTTCAGTTCTTCCTGTGTGGTCTGCGTTAAGGGTTTTTTCGGCATGTTGTCTCCTTCAGTTCTATATATTTTTTCTTCGGTTGATGAACTTATCCGTTGGCTTTGGCCTTTTCGCAGGACAGTATAAGCCCTCATGTCCAACAGATGAGATTCCGGAAAATGACCGCTGATGCCTTACAGCGCATCTTTCGGGCAGTTTTTGACGCACTCCATACAGAGGATGCACTCGGTGCCGTTCTGCCGTTTCCTGCTGTTGTCCGTCACATCCACATTCATCGGACATACCCTTTTGCACTTTCCGCAGGAAACGCATTTCTCCTTGTCGCATTTGATGCGGAAAAGCGAAAAATAGCTCATCGGCTTCAGGAAAACCGTAATCGGGCAGATGTACTTGCAGAAAGCGCGGTTGTCCCTGAACACAAAGGCCAGGATGATTCCGACCGCATAATAAAGGACGTTCCCCACGATAAATGCCCAGAACATGATCCGTTCGATGTTCCCGACCTTCGCAAGAAACAGTGCCGCGACAAAGATCAGGGAAACCGCAAAGGTGATATACCGGATCCTTCCGATTTTCTTTCTCGGGCCCTTCGGCACCTTATAGGGCAGGAAATCCAGCACCATCGCCGTCCAGCAGGCATATCCGCACCAGCCTCTTCCAAACAGCAGCGGTCCGAATATTTTTGCGACGGCATAGTGGATCGTCGCGGCTTCAAATACCCCTGTGAACAGATAGTACCAGAAGCCCTCGATCTGCATGTTTTCATTGCTGATCAGCCCGAGATATACCAGCATGTACAGTCCGATCAGAAGCTGCACCACCCGACGGGCATGCTTGTACTTCCTGATATACAGAAACATGCCCAGCGATATGGAGAGTCCGATATAGCTGAAGTTGAAAAGATAAAACAGATTATCCTTAGTCAGCCACAGGGTCACGGCCACAGTTTCAAATACCGCCAGCATGAGAAGCGGCATCAGGTATTTCTTCATGACCTGCCTGTCCCTTCACTTACTCAGTAATCGCGAAGCACCGCACCGGAAGTCCGGTCGCGCCTTCAAATCTCGGCCACAGTGCTACAAGAATTGCGCCGGCGGGAGTCACCTGATCAAGATTCGTCAGCACCTCGACCTGAAGCTTCCCCCGGTCAAGCACATAGCGCTCACAGGCCAGATCCTCCGCCGCGGCCGCTTCCTTTGACGCGTCGGTGTCCAGCGTTTCATGGCCGTTTGCCGCCGCATTCCGGGTCTCGTAAATGTACTTCAGCGCCGGAAGCGACCAGCCCGGGAAATTCTCGGAGCCGTCTTCCGCGATGCCGGAAAGCTTATCCATATCCGGCCAGTTTTTCGACCAGTCCGTACGGAGCGCGACAAAAGCGCCGTCCGGGATTGGACCGTACTGCTCCTCCCAGGCCATGATGTCTTCCGGCTGCACCGAATAATGCACATCTTCCTTCACCTTGTCCGTAATGTCGATCACGCAGAGCGGGAACACCGCATCTTTCACGCCGTAGCTTTCGGAAAGCGGCGCGTTTTTGATGAAATGTCCCGGGAAATCGATGTGCGTACCGAACTGTCCGGGGAATTTGAAGGTCTGGATCAGGCATTCCAGCATCGGATTGCCCCAGTCAAAGACCGTCTTTGAAAGCTCCACGGAGCCTTCCGGAATCCCGGCCCAGTAGGGGCTGTCGTTGTTCAGTGAATGCGAAAGTTCCACCCATTTGTACTTTTTCAGGTTTTCAAGTTCTTCCCAAAGCTTATACATGATTCCTTTCCTCCATAAAATTATTTCCTTTTATGATCCCGGGCATCCAGACGGAGCCCTGTCTTACATTCCGACCTGCGGTCCGTCGAGGTCATTAAGCCGATCATTCGCCGCTGCTCCCTTCGGGACGGCAGCCTTTGCACGCGCTGTGTATCGTAGTCGCTGAGATCGACAAAGTGTTTGTCGCCGGCATGCACTTTCCGCACCCGGTTGGTTTTATCCACAAGCTCTTTTGCGTAAGGCCTGAAGCCCGGCACATGCGCATTCATGATGGACAGGGCATCCATGCTGTTGTCAAAACGCTTCTGGCCGTCCGTAAAGATTCATTCCAGGAGTACATTTTGAGGCCGTAATCCAGCTTTTCCTGCTCTTCCGGTTTCAGTGTATTTCTGACAATCTCTTGTGATCTTTTTCTGAAGCATACTACCGGCTGTCCAACAAATGTCCAGCACAGATAACACTTTTCACGGAAAACAACGCCCGAGCCGAGGGGATTTCATCCTTTTCTGCCATCCCGAGCGCAGTCGAGGGATCCCATCATTTCGTCACATAAGTCAGGGGATGTCTCGACTCGCCTGCGGGCTCGCTCGACATGACAAAAGGCCTTGTTTATTCGGCCGCGGGGTGCTACAATATCGCCATCCGTAAAACAGAAAGGATCTCCTCATGGGACTTACACGCCTTGCGCTTCGTTTTGCGCTCAAAAAACCGAAAATCGACAGCTTCTCGCGATTTCTCTTCATCGGTCCGCACCCGGACGATATCGAGATCGGTGCGGGCGCGACGGCGGCAAAGCTTGCCTCCATGGGAAAGAAAATCTGCTTCCTGATCTGCATGGACGGAAGATTCGGCGATGCCTGTGCCGACCGTCTGCCGGAATACCGGGAGCTTCTTGCCAAAAAGGAGTCCTCCGGCCCGGAGGAAAGAGGCAATGCCCTCGCGGAAATCCGCCGGAAAGAATCCCTGAAATCCGCTGAAATGCTCGGCGTCTCGGATGTCCGCTTCCTGAATCTTCGTGACGGCGGACAGTACGATCAGGCCGAAATGCTTCGGGGGATCGCGAAAACCGTCTCGGATTTCCGGCCCGATATCATCTTCGCACCGGATCCGCTGTCACGCTCCGAATCCCATAAAGACCATCTTGAGACCGGCGCCTGTGCCCGGGAGATCGCCTGTTTCGCGCCTTATCCCGGGATCATGGCAGGCTACGGCGCCGAAAATCCCGCCGACGTTCAGGCCATCGCCTACTATATGACAGCCCGGCCGAATGCCTTTGTCAAAACTTCCGGACTTCTGCCGCTTCAGCTTCGCTCCGTCTTTGCCTGCCATCTTTCCCAATACCCGGAAGGCTCGCAGGAGGCAAAGGACATCGCATTGTACCTGACCCTCCGCGCCCATGATTTCGGCCTCCGCTCCTTCCACAGAACCGCGGAAGGATTCCGGATGCTCACAAAGACTGAAATGCACTGCCTGCCGGAAGCTGGAGAATGATCCCGATTCCGGATGGGATTCCCCGGATCGCCTGAAGGCTCGCCCGGAATGACGCAGGATTTTCTGTCTTCCCGAAGGAGTATGATTCTCTCATCCGGAAAGCTCCTCCAGCCTCTCCACAATCTTTACCATCGCAAAGGTGTCGAGCGCGCAGTATCGGAGCATCTCCTGCGAGAGCTTCTCCCGCTCTTCCCCAAAAAGCCGTGAAAGCATCTGGAAACTGTCCGCCGCCTCCCCGCCGTTGCTGACGCCGGGGAGGTTTTCGTAATCCAGCGCCGGATCATCCGGAAACAGCGCCGGAAGCACGGACTTCAGGGAATAGGATCCCTGCATCCTCCGGTCATACACCTTCCTGTCCCTGAAAAGCGGCATCAGGTCCATGACGCGGGAATGAAGGTTCATCAGTTTCCCCGAAAGATCGGGGAACAGCGCCGCAAGCTCCGCGATCCGCTTTTTCTCATAGGCGGAATTATAGGTCAGGATGCAGGCATCCTCCGGGATATCCCGAACCAGCTTTTCCGACAGGGCCCGCCTCGGATCACATTCCGGATCGCCCAGAAAATCCCGGTGTATCAGTTCCCGTCTTGCCGGCGATTCATTGTTCCAGGGAAGACCGTGAACCGAGTACTGGAATACAATCGTTTCGAACGGCCGCGTTCCTTCATATTTCGGAACCGACGGCTGAAAAGCCTCAAAATCGAGGAAATAAAGCGGTTTCCACAAAGTACGCAGAAATTCCCGGACTGCGGTGCGGTCGGCCTGTAAAGGCCGTTTTTCGAGCTCACAAAGGATCTGAAGCCCGGCAGCCGCGGAAATCCCGGGAATTATGGTATTTCCAGCCGGTTCTTCGCTGACAAAATCCTCAAATCCGATCCGCCCCTCTTCGTAAAACCGCAGTTTATCCTGAAGCTGCGTCGCTGCAAGCCGGAAGACATTCCATTCCGGAAGTTCTTTCCCGCAGGAAGAAAAGCAGCTGCAGTCATAGGGAGAAAAACACCCTTCAGAAAGAGCCCTTCGGGGTTCCCGGTCCTCCGCAAGATAAATCCGAAGCCCCGAGATTCGGTCCCGCACCTCCGCCATTTTATTCTCCGACTCGGATGTAAGATCCAGGATCCTGAAAAGCTTCTCAGGCTCAATCTGCCCTTTCCGCACATATTCGCGGTTCAGGTACAGTACGCCCGCTTTTTCCACCGGAAGTCCCGCCATGCGGCAGACATAGTACTGATACGCAAGGTCTTCCCGGGCCTGCGCGCTCACATGGACGGCGCTTTTCACCATATAAATTTCAAATCGTCCGTCCGGCTGGACCGCGAGAATATCGATCAGCGCATGGCAGTTCTGAAAGGAAAGCGCAGCGTGGGCAATTGCCGCAAAACGCCCGGATCCGGAAAACATATCTTCGTCCGATGCCGCCCTTCGCAGGATTTCCCCGGTTTTCTCTTCCATCACCGCATATTCATCGTGTTCGATCACTGTCACCGGGTCGAACAGTCTCCGCGCGCAGATCTGCACGTTCCGGCTGTTTTCCACCGCCTGCGGGGAAATCTTCGACTCCCCGAAGCGCTCCCTCCTGTTGATGCGGAGCCACAGCATCTTCGGGCAGACAAGCCCGTTCAAATATCGGGTTCTCGTAAGAAACAGCGGCCGGGCGGCAGCTTCGTATCCCGCCGGGGCTTCTTTTGTGTTCAATAAAACATCCGTTACCATGTTCTCCTCCGGACCGCCGTTCTTCAGTTCTTCTGAAGGAACCACGCGATCAGGTCATTCACCACTTCACCGTAGGATTTCACCCCGTCCTCCTGGGAAAAGGTCTTCAGATAGGTGTCATTCGTCCTGGTCATTTTCTCGACTGCCTTCTCT
The DNA here is from genome assembly GCA_946632055.1 of uncultured Lachnospiraceae bacterium. Lineage (GTDB taxonomy): Bacteria > Bacillota > Clostridia > Lachnospirales > Lachnospiraceae > UBA1267. The sequence goes on along the minus strand of CAMPAR010000001.1, from coordinate 142 downwards.
TTTTCCAGGCTCCTGTACCAGGCTGCCGAGGCTTTGGTATCCGCGAAAAGAAGCTCATAGCCTTCGCCCTCCGCTTCCGTCATCAGCCGTTCATTCCAGGACGGACCCGCCTTCACAAGCTTGTTGTGGCAGTAGACATAGG